>JBCBXA010000022.1:8160-38329 GCA_039816825.1 Pseudomonadota bacterium
CCAACATGCAAACCGGTGAACAGATCAATCGGCTGAGGGCATCAAGCTTGCCCGCCGTCCAGAACAAGATGGCAAATCCGGTCAACATGGCCGGTGTCGCCCATTGAAGTAGGAATTGCGAGTTGATTGTTCTGCTCCCTGCGGCTCTTAACGGCTTCGCTGGAGCCAGCCTAAGCCGTTTTCCTTAACAAAACGGGTGTCGGGAGCTCTGCATACATTTGGGCATATACCTGCTGCCGATCTGCCGATTGATCTGTTCACCGGTTTGCATGTTGGGGGTGTTTGGCTTATATCCGCGCCAGCGAAGGCACACGGTGCCTTGGCCTACGTCTGCCCGGTCTGGACGACATCCCGGACCGTGGCCAAACATCCTCCATTTTCGAAAGGATTACCCGATGTCGATCACTGCTGAACGCAAGAACGAGCTCGTCAAAGAGTATGCAACCAAGGAAGGCGACACAGGTTCGCCGGAAGTGCAGGTTGCTATTTTGTCAGAGCGCATCGCCAACCTGACCGAGCACTTCAAGGGCCACAAGAAGGACAATCACTCCCGTCGTGGTCTGCTGAAAATGGTCAGCCAGCGTCGCCGTCTGCTGGATTATGTCAAAGCCAAGGATGAAGCCCGCTATCGCTCATTGATCGAGCGCCTCGGCCTGCGCCGCTAGACCAAGTCGCGATGCGCCCGACCATCTGGTTCGGGCGCTTTGCTTTGGGGTGGCGTGATAGCCGCTCCATCTCTGTCATGGGGCAGGATTGCTGAAGGCTCGCTTTCTGATCCAGCCCTCAGCCATTCTGCCCATGACCAATTGAAACCGCAGCGCGCGACGGTCGTGCCTGCATGATGCGCCCGACGCTTGAAGATGCGGCCTCGGGCAAGGACGAATGAATGTTTGATCATCACAAAATCGAAATCGAATGGGGCGGCCGCCCGCTGACGCTGGAATCGGGCAAAATCGCCCGCCAGGCAGACGGCGCTGTCCTCGTCACCTATGGCGAGACTGTTGTGCTCGCCACCGCCGTTTCCGCCAAGTCGCCCAAGCCGGGCATCGACTTCTTCCCGCTGACCGTGAACTATCAGGAAAAGGCGTTTGCCGCTGGTAAGATTCCTGGTGGCTTCTTCAAGCGTGAAGGGCGCCCGTCGGAAGCCGAGACCCTGACGTCTCGCCTGATCGACCGCCCGATCCGTCCGCTCTTCGCCGATGGCTACAAGAACGAGACCCAAGTGGTTCTCACAGTGCTGCAGCACGACCTGGAGAACGATCCGGACATCGTGGCCATGGTGGGAGCCTCCGCCGCTCTGACGCTTTCTGGCGTGCCTTTCATGGGGCCAATCGGCGCTGCGCGTGTCGGCTACATTGATGGCGAATATGTGCTCAACCCGAACATTGACGAGATGCCAGACAGCGATCTGGACCTCGTGGTGGCCGGCACCACCGATGCGGTGCTCATGGTTGAGTCCGAAGCCAAGGAACTCTCCGAAGAGATCATGCTTGGTGCCGTGGTGTTCGGCCAGGAAGGCTTCCAGCCTGTCATCGACGCGATCATCCAGCTGGCAGAGAAGTGTGCCAAGGAGCCGCGCGAGTTCACGCCGGAAGACAATTCAGCCCTTGAAGGCGAGATGATGGAAGCGGTTGGCGCTGACATCGCCAAGGCCTACGAAATCCGCACCAAAGAAGAGCGCTACGCGGCACTCGACGCCGTCAAGGCAACGGTTTCTGAGAAGTTTGGTGGCGAGGACAGCGAACATAAGCCCGAGACCATCTCTGCTGTGTTCAAGTCGCTGCAGGCCAAAGTGGTCCGCAACTCCATTCTGGACACAGGTGGCCGTATCGATGGCCGTGACCTGAAAACGGTCCGCCCGATCGTTTCGGAAGTGGGCTGGTTGCCCCGCACCCACGGCTCGGCCCTGTTCACCCGCGGTGAAACACAGGCCATGGTAGTTGCCACCCTCGGCACCGCCGATGACGAGCAGTTCATCGACAGCCTGATGGGCACTTACAAATCCAACTTCATGCTGCACTACAACTTCCCCCCTTATTCGGTGGGTGAAGCTGGGCGTATGGGGTCGCCTGGCCGCCGCGAAATCGGCCACGGCAAGCTCGCATGGCGGGCCATCAATCCGGTGCTGCCCACCAAGGACGAGTTCCCTTACACGCTGCGTGCCGTGTCCGAGATCACGGAGTCCAACGGTTCGTCCTCCATGGCCACCGTCTGCGGCACCTCGCTGGCTTTCATGGATGCTGGTGTTCCGCTCAAGCGTCCGGTGGCCGGTATCGCCATGGGTCTCATCAAGGAAGGCGAGCGCTTCGCCGTTCTGTCAGACATTCTCGGCGATGAAGATCACCTCGGCGACATGGACTTCAAAGTGGCCGGCACGTCCGAAGGCGTGACCTCGCTGCAGATGGACATCAAGATTGATGGCATCACCAAGGAGATCATGGAAACGGCCCTTGAGCAGGCCAAAGGCGGCCGCGAGCACATCCTTGGTGAAATGGCGAACGCCCTCACCGAAGCCCGTTCAGAGCTCGGCGAGTTCGCGCCGCGCATTGAGCAGATGCAGATCCCGACCGACAAGATCCGCGACGTGATCGGCACGGGCGGTAAAGTGATCCGCGAGATCGTTGAAAAGACCGGTGCCAAGATCAACATCGATGATGAAGGCCTGATCAAGATCGCATCTTCTGCCGCCGAGCAGATCGATGCGGCGCGTCAGTGGATCCACTCCATCGTGGCTGAGCCTGAAGTGGGCGAGATCTACAAGGGCACCGTGGTCAAGACCATGGACTTCGGCGCTTTCGTCAACTTCTTCGGCTCCAAAGACGGTCTCGTGCACATCAGCCAACTGGCCGACGAGCGTGTCGGCAAAACCACCGATGTGGTGAACCAGGGCGATGAAGTCTACGTCAAGCTCATGGGCTTTGACGATCGTGGCAAGGTTCGCCTGTCGATGAAAGTCGTTGACCAGGAGACCGGCAAAGAGATCGCCAAGGACGACTGATTGTTCGTCGGATTTGTAAGATTGGAAAAGCGGGCTCCGGCCCGCTTTTTTTTCTGGCAGCGCGGCGTCAGCCTGTTGCTCTTTCCTTAGGTTCCACAATGGCGAGTACGGCCGCATGGTCGCTGGACGTGCGGTCATCGCCTCCGGTTATCAGATGGTTGCCCAAAATCTTCAGCCGTTTGACGTGCCACGATGCCCGGGGATTTGAGCCGTTCAAGCCATTGGACACGAGGACGTAGTCCAAGGTCGAAGGTGGATAGAAGTAAGATGCTTTATGTGTCGGTTGGCGCCATCCCGACCGCTGTTGCGGTGTCAGGCCGAACGCATCGAACAATTGCCACGTGAACTGCCAGGCTTTGTCGGCAGCTTCCAGACTGCCCCGCTGACGACCGCCAATGGTGCTGATCCAATCGCCCTGCGTGATGATGCGCAGTGTGGGTGAATCCGGTGTGTCGTTCAGATCACCCAGAACGACCACCGGTGCTTCACGATCCTTCTCGACCTCCTCCATCGCAGCCAGATAGACTGCCGCCGCCTCGGCGCTGCGGCGCATCAGCTGGTCTGCATCTTTCACAACCCGTTGTCGCATATGGTCTCTGAAGCGCTCGCGCCATCCAGGCAGAGCCGCCACCGCGTCCTTATCTACGAAGGCGCCTTGTGATTTGAAATGACAGCAGAAAACAGTGGTGGGGCCCAGACCCGGCAGATCAATCTTGGCTTGCACGATGTCGCGGCGTGGGCGGAAACCGGCTTCCAGGACAGTGTCAGCGGCGAGACGCTCATCTGTGCTCATTGGCGTTGGAGGTTCAACAAAGGGGTGTCGGGACGCTATGGCCACGACAGGGCCCACAAAGACTTCACTATCATCTTCGTCTTGAGCGGGTTCGGCCACAATCGCCAGGTGCGGATAGCCAGCGGCCTTCACGAGTTCGGCGAAGGGCTCGATGCTAAAGACTTCCTGAAAGCCAACAACGTCCGCATCGAGCTGCCGTAGCATGTCTGAGATCCAGGCTTGCTTTGCTGCCCAACTGGCGTCTGAATTTTTGTTGTCGTCATCCCTCTCATACCAGAACAGACCCGGCAGCAAATATTGGTAGAGATTGAGCGTCGCGAACTTCAGTTCCATGATGGTGTTCCTCCCGTCGATGCCGACATCGCAAAGTCACCTTCTAGTATGAAGGTGCTATGACGGAGGTACAGTCGCGCTTGCAACATGATGTCGAGCGATCTAGGGCTCGCACATCATCAACGTGAGGGCAGATAGTTTGGCCAAACCATATGATCTTTCATCCCAAACCGTCCTCATCACCGGGGCGTCGCGCGGGATTGGCGAGGCGGCGGCTAGAGCATTTCATGCGGCAGGCGCGAACACTGTCCTGGCTGCCAGAAGCGCTGGAGACATTGAACGCATCTCCACCGAGCTTGGCGATCGCGCGCTGGCGGTGGCATGCGATGTCTCTGACTACGCGTCGGTAGAGGCAGCTGTGTCAGCTGCTGTGGATCGCTTTGGTGGGCTGGACGTTCTCGTGAACAATGCTGGATTGATTGAGCCCATCGCCCGGATGGAGGATAGCGACCCCGCCCAATGGGGCACCATCATCGATGTGAACGTCAAAGGCGTCTATCACGCGATGCGCGCAGCCTACGCTCCGCTGAAGGCAAATGGCGGTGTCATCATCAACATCTCGTCCGGCGCTGCCACCAATGCGCTGGAGGGGTGGAGTCACTATTGCACGTCAAAGGCCGCGGTTCTGATGCTCACTATGGCGGCTCACAAGGAGTGGGCTGCTGAGGGCATTCGCACAGTCGGACTGTCGCCAGGAACTGTCGCCACCGGCATGCAAAGCTCCATTCGCGACAGCGGTATCAATCCGGTTTCAAAGATCGACTGGAACGACCACAAGGATCCGGCTGACGTTGCCAAAGCGTTGCTCTGGCTGGCCACCGATGAAGCGCGGCCCTTTGATGGCGGTGATCTGGATCACAAATCGCCGGAGGGGCGGGCGGCTATGGAACTTCCCCCTCTCTGAACAGAAAAACCCGGCCTCTTTTCAGGGGCCGGGTTCTGTGATGCGTGTGCGCCCTCTCTAGGCGGCGTTGCGGCGTTCGGCGACCAGGTCAAACCGGTCCGCTTCCATCACCTTCACCCATGCTGCAACGAAGTCGTTGACGAACTTGTCGCCTGCATCGCTGGATGCATAGACTTCCGACAGCGCACGAAGCTGACTGTTGGAGCCGAACACGAGGTCCGCGCGGGTACCAGTCCAGCGCTCTTCACCGGTTACTCGATCCGTGCCCACAAAGGCAGTGCCTTTCTCGTCCGTTGGTTTCCATGCTGTCTGCATATCCAGCAGATTGACGAAGAAGTCGTTGGTCAACTGGCCTTTCCGGTTCGTGAAAACGCCATGGGCACTTTCACCAGTGTTGGCACCCAGAACACGCAGGCCGCCCACCAGCACCGTCATCTGGGGCGCTGTCAGGCCCAGCAACTGCGCACGATCCACCATGATCCGCTCTGCAGGCACGTCATAGTCGATTCCGGCAAAGTTGCGGAAACCGTCGACGACCGGCTCCAGCACATCGAAGCTCTCTGCATCCGTCATCTCATCCGTCGCGTCGGTGCGGCCGGGAGTGAAGGGCACAGTCACATCGTGGCCTGCATCCTTGGCAGCCTTCTCAACGGCCGCGCCACCGGCGAGCACGATGAGGTCGGCCAGAGAGATTTTGGTGCCGCCGGAGGCAGCGCCGTCGAACTCGGCTTTGATGGCCTCGAGCTTGTCCAGAACCTTGCTCAGTTCGGCCGGTTCGTTCACCGCCCAGTCTTTCTGCGGCGCCAGGCGGATGCGTGCACCATTGGCACCTCCGCGTTTGTCGGACCCGCGATAGGTCGAAGCCGAACCCCAGGCGACGCGCACCAGTTCAGAAACCGACAGGCCGGACTTCAGAACCATATCCTTGAGCTTTGTCACATCCGCATCATCGACGAGGGCGTGATCCACTGCAGGCACTGGATCCTGCCAGATCAAGTCTTCGCCCGGCACTTCCGGTCCAAGATAGCGAACCTTCGGACCCATATCGCGGTGGCAGAGTTTGAACCACGCGCGCGCAAAGGCATCGGCAAAGGCTTCAGGATCCTTCTGGAAGCGCTCGGAAACCTTGCGGTATTCAGGGTCCACTTTCAGCGCCATGTCAGCCGTGGACATCATGGGCGGGTTGAACTTGCCTGCAGTGTGGGCGTCGGGCACCAGTGTGTGGTCTGCTTTGTCCACCGGCTGCCATTGCGTGGCGCCTGCAGGGCTTTCCGTCAGTTCCCACTCCCGATCGAGCAACATGGACCAATATTCATGGTCCCATTCGATGGGGGTCGGTGTCCAGGCGCCTTCGAGGCCAGAGGTTGTGGTGTCGGCACCATGGCCGAGGCCGTGACCGTTCTTCCAGCCCAGACCCTGTTCGATAATGTCTGCACCCTCGGGTTCAGCACCCATCAGGCCCGGGTCGCCCGCACCGTGGGCCTTGCCGAACGTGTGACCACCGGCCACCAGAGCGACGGTCTCTTCATCGTTCATGGCCATGCGGCCAAATGTTTCGCGAATATCGTGCGCCGATGCCTGAGGGTCCGGGCGACCGTCTGGACCCTCCGGGTTCACGTAGATGAGGCCCATCTGAACGGCGGCCAGAGGTGCCTCAAGATCGCGTTTGCCGGTGTAGCGGCTCTTCTCGCTCTTGGAGTCCGCGAGCCATTGTTCTTCACCACCCCAGTAGATGTCCTGCTCAGTCTCCCAAATGTCAGCGCGTCCACCGCCGAAGCCAAAGGTTTTGAAGCCCATGCTCTCAAGCGCGACATTGCCCGTCAGGATCATCAAGTCTGCCCAGGAAATAGCCTGGCCGTACTTCTGTTTGATGGGCCACAGCAGGCGGCGCGCCTTGTCGAGATTGCCATTATCGGGCCAGCTGTTCAGCGGTGCAAAGCGCTGGGAGCCGGCAGAGGAGCCGCCGCGGCCATCGCCCGTGCGGTAAGTGCCCGCAGCGTGCCAGGCCATGCGGATGAAGAAGGGTCCATAATGGCCCCAGTCGGCCGGCCACCATGGCTGGCTGTCGGTCATCAGCGCAGTCAGGTCCTGCTTGAGGGCTTTATAGTCGAGGCCTGCAAAGGCAGTGGCATAGTCAAAGCTGCGCTCGGTCTGGACTTCGAACGGGTCTCCGGCAGGTGCGTTCTGATGCAGGATGCCAAGGTTCAGCGCTTCAGGCCACCAGTCGCGATTGGTCCGGTTCACACCTTGGGACACAGTGTGGTGCATCACGGGGCATTTGGTCAGCGCTGTGGAACTCTCCAGCGCCGCATCTGTCATCTGTTCCATATCTTCAAGCATGATTTCCCTCATCTTTGGCCCAAGGTTGGTGGGGGCGGGCTCTTAGAATCATTCTAAGAAAATCCTGCCGAGGTTCAATGTGGAAGAGGGCACAAAAAAGGGGCGCTGTGACGCGCCCCTTGAAAAATTGCGTGATCGGCGAACCTAGGGTCCTGACCCTAAGCTGTCTTGGCGCGCGCCCCATCATTGTCGTTCCCAAATTGCAGCGGTTCAGGCCGCCCGTAGAGGAAGCCCTGGACGGACTGGCAGCCCGCTGCGCGCAGCAGCACGGCCTGCTCTTCGGTCTCAACGCCCTCTGCAATCGTCTTGGCGCCCAGAGACTGACCAAGGGCAATGATGGTGGAAACGATGGCCCCTGCCTGCTGGTTCTCCTCCATCTTGATGACGAAGGACCGGTCGATCTTGATCTTGGAGAACGGGAAGTCCGCCAGATAGGTCAGGGATGAGTAGCCGGTCCCAAAATCATCAATGGCGACGCCGCATCCCAGCTTCGAAATGGCCTGAAGCTCGCTGGCCACATAGTCGCGATTGTCCACCAGCACGCTTTCAGTCACTTCGATCTCGAGACGATGTGGCGGCAGGCCGGTACGCTCCAGCGTTTCGGCAACCATTTCCGACACGCTGTCCAGTTCAAACTGCAGCGCTGAAATATTGACTGCGATGGAGAGCTCATCGGGCAGTTCCAGCGCATCCCAGCAGGCACGTTCAACCACCCATCGGCCAAGCTGTTTGATCATGCCTGTTTCTTCAGCCAGTGGGATGAATTCGCCCGGAGAGATCATCCCGTCCTGCGGGTGCTTCCAGCGGATAAGGGCTTCATATCCGGTCAGCGCACCCGTGCCCAGATCAAGCTGGGGCTGGTAGAACAGGACAAAGTCGTTGTTCTCGATGCCCTGACGCATATCGCGCTCCAGCTTGCGGCGACGCTCGAGGCGCTCCGCCATGGACTTGTCAAACCGACGCAGAACCGTCTCGCCAGCCTTCTTGGCATGCTGCATGGCCAGATCGGCGGCCTTCAGCAGTTCCTTCGCTTCCACGCTGTCGGCGGGTGCGCGAGCGACACCTGCACTTGCGCTGATCCGCACAAGCTGGTCATCCACTTCAACGGCCTTGGATACGGAGCTCAGACACTTGTTGAGAGAGCTTTCAAACGTGCCGGCGTCTGCGGACTTTCCGCGTTGCATCACGGCAAACTCATCGCCTGAGATACGCGCGATCAGCGCCTTTCCGCCCAATTCCTCGGTGCAGCGATTGCCAAAGATGCGCAAAACCTCGTCGCCCGCAATGTGGCCGAGCTGATCATTGACTTCCTTGAAGCGGTTGATGTTGAGGAGCCCCAGATAGAGAACATCATCATCTTGCAGTTGCGTGATGCTCTGTTTGATCTCGGTGCTGAAATAGTGGCGGTTGCGCAGTCCGGTCAGGCCATCATGGTTGGCCATGAACTCCAGTTTTCGCTGCGACCGGGCGCTCCGGTGAGCGCCAAAGGATAGAAACAGCGTCGCGAGAAGCGCAATGATGTTGATCCCGGCTCCAAGCCAGATGACGGTCTGGTCGATGACTTTGGAAACACCTTCGTCGAGCGCGGATTTGTCGACGTCAACGCGGAACACACCCGCCAAAGCACCGCCTGCACCTATGGGTGTGAAGGTCTCGACCCGGTGCCGCGCAAAGCGCCCCTCATCATGCACATAGCGCGACTGCGTCTCGCCCAGCTCCGCGGCCTTCAGCAGAAGCTGCATCTGTTCAACATCCAGCGCCTGGTCAGACGTTTTGAGCCGCTGACCATCCGGGCGGTACACGACTGACTTGCGGACGGCCTTATATGTTCCCTCATGCATGACGAGAGAGTCTTCGCGCGCAGCGCTTGCGCGAAACAGGGAACCATAGTCGACCGATCCAGTGCCAATGCCCAGCGTGTACTCGCTTTCGAAGTCGAGGGTTGATGGGTCGATGGTGGCAGCCTGGGCCGCTGTGAATTTGACGGCCAGATCTTCAGCCGAGCTGATCAGTGCTGTTTTGTGTGCGAACTCTCTATCCAAATAGAGCCCGCCGTTGAGCAGAGCGACCAGCCCAAGGGCCGATGCCCATATTGTCGCCTGCGTTTTCCAAGCCTTGCCTGTCATGGTGCCCCCAAGATTAGACTTGGCCGCACAATCGCGCCGCGACGGTAAAGAAAGACTAAAATATTGGGCCACCAAAGAAGATGTGATCGAACTGTTTTCGTTTTTTGAAGCAGGCTTACTGGGTCACTCAAAGTGAGTAAGGAGATTTCATGAAGGACCGGCTGACTTCGGCGCTGACCGCTCTTGAAACCATGCTCCCTGATGCCGTGTCGTGGGACGCTTTGTCCGAAGGCGTTGGGAGTGACGAGGCTTCCGGCAGTTCGGTGCGTGTTGGCCTTTGGGCCTGTCCGCTCGAAGTGGCTCAACTGGTCAAACGGTTTGCCCCGGCCGCTTACCTCGCGCCACGCACCGACAGCCGCACAGACTTCAATCGCTTCGCCATGGTCGGGCTCGAGGCCCAGTCATTGAGGCCGGACGTTGCTGAGCTCGTTGAGCAGAAGACCCATGCTCCAAGAGATCAAGCCGCGATCATCTTTCCTGTGTCATCCAAGTCCTTGACGTTGGGGCTGGTGGCGGCAGCCGTTGAGATGACGGAAGCAGGAGCCCCGGTTCTCATGGCTGGCACCAAGGATCAGGGGATGGATTCGGTCGCAAAGCGACTGCGTGAGCTTGGCCTGTCGGTCGAGAAGCGGTCAAAGGCGCATGCCGTCGCGCTGCAGTTCTCCGCCAGCCACGGCCAGATGAGCCATTGGATCGAAGAATGCCGCCCGTCCCATTTTTTGGATGAGAATGGACGGAAATGGAGCACCTGTCCCGGGGTTTTCAGCCATGGGCGCATTGACCGCGGCTCGCGCGTACTTCGGGATCACATGCCAGCATTGAGTGGTGCGGTCGCAGATTTCGGAGCCGGCTGGGGAGCGCTTGCTCCATCCATTCTCGGTGCAGGCGCTGACGAGGTGTGTCTCCACGAAGCCAGCGCCATGGCGTGCGAACTGGCGCGTGACAATTTGCAGTTGGAAGGTGATCAAGTGTCAGCCAGCTGGTGCGACCTCGAAGCGGAGGGTGTCAACCAGACCTTCAACCATGTGGTTATGAACCCACCGTTTCACTCAGGGAAGCTCACCCGGTCCAGTCTCGGTGGCGCCTTCATCAAGCGGGCTCACGAAGCGCTGAAGCCGGGCGGGTCACTGACCCTGGTTGCCAATGTTCACCTTGGATACGAACACGTCCTCAGCGACTTGTTCGGGCAGTCCGAACAACTGGCCCGTCAGGACGGCTTTAAGGTCCTCCGCGCCGTGCGGAAGCGCTAAAGGCGCTCAGGATTCGGCATGGAGATCGTGTTGTATCCGGCATCCACAAAATGGATCTCGCCGGTCACCTTCTTCGAGAGGTCGGAGGCCAGATAAAGCCCCGCACCCCCGACATCTTCAATCGTCGTTGCAGACTGCAAGGGTGAGTGGTCACGCATGAAATTGTACATGGACCGCGCCGATGCGACGCCTGAACCGGCAAGGGTTCTGACGGGTCCGGCTGAAATTGCGTTCACCCTGATACCCTGCGGTCCGAAGTCCGCAGCAAGATAACGGACAGATGCTTCCAGCGCAGCCTTGGCGACACCCATCACATTGTAGTTGGGCATAGTGCGTGTGGCGCCGCCATAGGTCAGCGTGATGAGAGAGCCGCCATTGGGCATCAGCTCAGCGGCCCGCTTCGCGATCTCGGTGAAGGAGAAGCACGATATGATCATGGTCCGGGAGAAATTCGATCGGCTGGTGTCGGCGTAGCGGCCCTGGAGTTCGTTCTTGTCTGAGAATGCTACGGCGTGAACCAGAAAATCGATGGTTTCCCAATGCTCCTTCAAGGCCGCGAGCGCTGCATCGACGGACCCGATGTCCTCAACATCGACATCGAGCAGCATGTCTGATCCCACCGATTGGGCGAGGGGGCGTACGCGCTTTCCGAATGCCGAACCCTGATAGGTGAAGGCCAGTTCGGCTCCCTGGTCGGCCAGCGCCTTGGCTATGCCCCATCCAATCGAATGGTCGTTGGCAACGCCCATCACGATGCCGCGTTTGCCTGCCATCAAACCTGTCATGGCCTCAGCCTCCATAGCGCTGGAAGACCAGCGTTGCATTGGTTCCGCCAAAGCCGAACGAATTGGTCAAAGCCACGTTCACGTCGCCATCGATGCGTGCGCGCGCGATGTTCATGTTGGCAAACTCGGGGTCGAGCTCATCAATATGGGCGCTTTCGGCCACGAAATTGTGGTTTATCATGAGCAGCGAGTAGATGCTCTCCTGAACGCCGGTGGCACCCAGAGAATGGCCTGTCAGAGACTTGGTCGAGGATATGTGAGGCTGCTTCTCATCAAAGACCTCCGCAATCGCCGCCATCTCTTTTGAATCGCCCACCGGCGTCGAGGTTCCGTGGGTGTTGATATAGTCCACCGGCTCACCAACCGTTTCGATGGCCTGGCGCATGCAGCGCACCGCACCTTCGCCCGATGGCGCAACCATGTCGTGGCCGTCGGACGTGGCGCCGTAGCCGACGATCTCGCCATAGATGGTCGCGCCACGGGCCTTCGCATGTTCGAGCTCTTCCAGAACAAGGACGCCTGCACCGCCGGCAATGACAAAACCATCTCGAGCCACGTCGTAAGCCCGGCTTGCGACCGATGGCGTGTCGTTGAACTTCGACGACATGGCGCCCATTGCGTCAAACAGGTTCGACATGGACCAGTCGAGATCTTCCGACCCGCCGGCAAAAATAATGTCCTGCTTGCCCAGTTGGATGATCTCGTAGGCATTGCCGATACAATGGTTCGACGTCGCGCAGGCCGACGATATGGAATAGTTGACGCCATGGATTTTGAACGGCGTGGCAAGGGTCGCCGAAGCCGTAGAACTCATGGCCTTGGGAACTGCGAACGGCCCGATGCGCTTGGGCGACTTGTTCTCCCGCGTGACGTCCGCCGCCTCGAAAATCACTTTTGTGGATGGCCCACCAGACCCCATAATGATGCCGGTGCGAGGATTGGTGATGTCGCCTTCTTCAAGCCCTGAGTCGGCAATGGCCTGCTGCATGGCGATGTAATTCCACGCCGAGCCTTTGGCCAGAAAGCGAGACTGGCGGCGGTCCAACTGCTCGAACGGATCCAGGGTTGGCTCACCATGCACCTGACTGCGAAAGCCGTACTGCGCATAGTCATCGGCCCGGCTGATGCCCGACTTTGCGTTCTTCAGGCTGTCGAGCACCTCATTCACATCGTTTCCGATGGAAGAGACAATGCCCATGCCGGTGATGACAACTCGTTTCATCGCGAAAGTCCGTTCTTCAAAATGGATTGGCTGCCTTTAACGAAGGCTGGAATGGCGGAGGCCCGAAAGACCAAGACCTGAGAATCAGGCGTCGCCCTCCTGGAACAGAATGACCCTCAGATCTTCAGCCTTATATATGAGTTCTCCGTCCGCCTTCATCCACCCGTCTGCAATGCCCATTTTCAACTTGGAGCGCATCACGCGCTTGAAGTCGACACCGAACTCGATGAGCTTGTTTTCCGGTGTCACCATGCCGGTGAACTTGCAAGCCCCGGTTGATATTGCGCGGCCCTTGCCTGGTTCGCCAAGCCAGCCGAGGTAGAAGCCGGTCAGTTGCCACAGAGCATCAAGGCCCAAGCAGCCAGGCATCACCGGATCGCCCAGAAAGTGACACTTGAAGAACCAGAGATCAGGGTGGATATCGAACTCGGCCGTGGCATAGCCCTTGCCGTACTCGCCGCCATCCTCGTGAATTTCGGTGATCCGGTCGATCATCAGCATGGGCGGCACGGGCAGTTGCGCGTTTCCTGGCCCAAAGAGCTTGCCTTCGCCGCACAAGGCGATGTCGTCTCGATCGTAGCTCGACTTGCGTTCAGCCGCATGTGTGTTGTTCAACGGGCTGCCCTCCCAAACCTTGGTTTCGGTCCGCGTAACATAGGGTCGGGTGGCGTCAAAACAAAAAGGCCGCTGTCATCGATAAGCTGGCATCAAGAGGTCTTGCGGCTGCGGACTGCGTCCCGATAGTGCGCGCCGTCACGAAAGCTTGGTAACCCTTGCCGCTGTTACGCATTGCGTGAAGGCGACCAAATTCCTATACACAGTACGAGTTTCAAACGCTTGGACTGCAAACGAACGCCATGAGCACCATGAAGACAGCATCGCACCGTCCTTCTGGCTGTGTGACATCCAACATTCCCCAGATGCTGCGGGATGCGGGTTTGCGGCCGACGCGCCAGCGTGTCGGGCTTGCGGTCCTGCTGTTTTCTCGCGGCAATCGTCATGTGTCCGCTGAACAGGTCTTTGAAGAGGCAAGCGCGGCGAATATGCCCGTTTCGCTGGCGACCATCTACAACACGCTGCATCAGTTCACCTCAGCTGGCCTGATGCGCGCCGTCGCCGTGGACAGTGCCAAAACCTATTTTGATACGAATACGGATGACCACCATCACTTCTACCACGAGGAATCGGGGCAGGTGATGGACATCCATGACGCCGATATGCAGGTCGTTGGCTTGCCGGATATCCCAGATGGGATGGAATTATCTCGTGTGGAAGTGATCGTGCGGCTGAAGCGCAGCGAAACCCGCAACTAGATTTTCGTGCGGCTAGATCGTCGTGGGGTCGGTCATCCGTCGATTTTTTCCTGCGGATACACGCCCCACAGCTCGGTCTGGCGGATCCAGCCCTGACCGTTCTGATGGCGGACATTGCACCAGGTTCCGTCGCACTCTCTCACTTCAACGAGTACGTTGGGTTCAAACTTGGCTGTGATGGCTGCTTCCGGGGCAGCCTTGGCGCGCGCTTCAATATGGACGCTGCTTTCATCGCTGGCCTTCCACGGCGCCGTGGTTGCCATGCGCTTGCCGGACAGCAGGGAGTGGTACAGCCAGCCCTCTGTGCCGTCGGCATATCGCACCCTGCGCCAGAGTTCGAACTCCTGAACCACTTCTAGAGGGGTGCCGGGCTTCACCAGTGTCCAGTCGACTGCGTAGTTCCGGCCTGGCCCCACCCTCAGGTTGGCCCGTGATGCCTTCAGGCTCACAAAGCGCGGCAACTCAAGGTTGGATATCCCCTTGCCGACGGCCTGCGCAGCGGCTGGAGCGCTGGGCATCAGCACAGCCGCGAAGGCCACGGCTGAACAAAAGGCGTAACAGATGATCGGACGCATGCAGAAACTCTAAACTCGGCCTGCCACACTGGCACATGATGGTCTTATTGATGGCAATAGAGCTTTAAGGTTAAGCATTTCGCCAACGACGCATTTTTTGTTCGGTGCTGCACCGGCAGGTTTGGAAGGGGGATCGACATGGCTGATCAGGAAACGGTTGGCAAAGACGAAGGTCCGTCGCACGCCCGCGCCAAGCCCCGGGTGGTCGTGACGCGTAGGCTTCCACAGCCCGTCGAAGACAGAATGGCCGAACTCTTTGACACGTCGTTCAACGCTGGCGACAGGCCCATGGATCGAGATCAACTCGCCGCGGCCATGGCCGAATGCCATGTTCTTGTGCCTACAGTGACCGATATCATTGACGCCGATCTGATCAACGGTGCCGGGCCCAACCTGAAGTTGATCGCCCACTACGGCACCGGCGTGGAGAACGTGGATGTTGAAGCGGCCAGTGCCCGGGGCATCACCGTCACCAACACTCCCAATGTTCTGAACGACGACACTGCCGAGATGACGATGGCGCTCCTCCTCAGCCTGCCACGTCGTTTGGTGGAGGGTGCCGATATCCTGAAGCGGGAGGCTGACGCGGCGTGGACCGGCTGGGCGCCAACATGGATGCTCGGACAACGCGTGGCCGGCAAGAAGATCGGCATCATTGGTATGGGTCGCATCGGATTGGCGGTGGCCCAGAGGGCCAAGGCTTTTGGCATGGATATTCACTATCACAACCGGCGCCGGGTGGCTGAACGCGAGGAGGCGGCTCTGGGGGCCACGTTCCACGAAGATCTGGATCGCATGGTCAGCCGGGTGGATTTCATTACGATCCACACGCCGTCCACCATTGAAACGCATCACCTCATCAACAATCGCCGCTTGGGCCTGATGAAGCCGACGGCCTATCTCATCAATGCCGCCCGGGGTGCCATTGTAGATGAGCAGGCGCTGATCCGGGCCTTGCAGGAAAATCGATTTGCCGGTGCGGCTCTGGACGTGTTCGAACGAGAGCCGGAAATTGACGGCGGCCTGGTGGAATTGGCCCGCCAGCACAAGCTCGTCCTTCTACCGCATATGAGTTCGGCCACGCGTGAGGGACGTGAAGAGATGGGTGAGCGGGTTGTGATCAACATACGCACCCATGCCGATGGGCACACGCCACCCGATCGCGTCCTACCTCGACGCCGTTAGGCTGCCGGGCCGGGGGTTCCGGGTCGCTTGTAGTGAATGGTGGTCGTCCTCGCGGTCAGTCCATCGTAGAGCAGAAGCTGCCTGATAAGGGTCTTGCCGACTCCCGTCAGGTCCTTGATGGCCTCCATCGCCATCATCGCGCCTATGACACCCGTCAGGGCACCCAGCACACCCGCCTCTGCACATGTCGGCACCGACCCGTCCGCGGGCCGTTGTGGAAAAAGATCGATGTAGCGCGGGTTCAGCGCACCGTCTTCACCCGTCTCCCAAGGCCGCAATACCGTGACTGAGCCATCGAAGCGGCCAACAGCGCCGGTCACAAGGGGTATCTTGCCGGTTTCACACTCTTCGGCGACCAGATAGCGCGTGTCGAAATTGTCAGAGCCGTCGAGCACCAGATCAACCTGGGAAATCAGGTCACGGGCGTTCTCTGACCTCAGTTGCGCCTGAGTGGTGATCACATGCGTGTGCGGATTGATGCGTGCCAAAGCAGACGCAGCGCTGGAAACCTTGGTTTCTCCAACCGTGTCGCTGTCATGGATGATCTGACGCTGCAGGTTGGAAAGGCTTACCGTATCGTCATCGACAATGTGAATGGTGCCGACGCCTGCCGCCGCCAGATACATCATGGCGGGCGCGCCCAGGCCGCCTGCTCCAATGACGAGGATCGTCGACGCCTTCAACGCCTGCTGACCGGCCCCACCGAACTCATGGAGCACGATGTGGCGCGCATAGCGCTCTATTTCGTCCGCCGTCAGGTCTGTCACACTGCACTCCACTTGATGAGTTGATCCCCCTGAACGCTAAAATGCTGAGCGCGCTCGCCCATGGCCTCAAACAGGTGGGCGTCCGTTCCCGTGAGCCAGGCCTGGCAACCAAGGGCGTCGATCAGATCAAAAAGGGCGGCCCGTCTATCGGGGTCGAGATGCGCTGCGATCTCGTCCAACAGCAAGACGGGCGCGGCGCCCGTTGCCTGAGCCACCAGCTGGGCATGGGCCAGAGTGATGCCGATCAACAAGGCCTTCTGCTCCCCCGTTGAGCATTGTGAAGCGGGCATCTGCTTGGGTCCGTGTTCCACGACCAAATCACTGCGGTGTGGGCCCTCCAGTGTCCTGCCTGCCGCCCGGTCCTTGGCTCGGCTGTCGGCCAGTCTGTTCCTGTAAGCGTCTTCGGCATCTCCAGCGGACATGCTGGACGCCATAGCCTCCAGCGTGCCTGCGAGGGAAAGACTGGCGTTGGGAAATGGGGTTGCTGGCCCTTGCGCCGCGCCCACCAAGCCTGCAAGTGCACCGGTGAACTCCAGACGACCGGCCACAATGGCACAGCCGAGCTCTGCCATCTGTCGCTCCACAGATGTGAGCCAGGCCGGATCGGGTCTGATTTCTTCCAAAAGCCGGTTCCGGGCTCGCATGGCCTTCTCAAAATCGCTGACACGGCGGGCGTGCAATGGGTCAAGCGCCAGAACCAGCCGGTCCAGAAAACGCCGGCGGTCCGAGGCTGGCCCCGTAAACAGGCCGTCCATGGCCGGGGTCAGCCATATGGCGCGCAAATGGTCGAGAAGACGTTCGGATCCCGAAATGGCGGCACCATTGATCCGCAGTTTGCGACCGGTCTCCGGTCCCGAGGGTCCCGCTTCTATCCCGGTTCCAATGGAGACTGGTCCTCCGATCCCGAGCAGCTCGACATGGAGCGCAAACGTGCCGTCTCCACCCTTAGAGCCGGCCCGCGCCACTTGCTCGTGGGTGGCTCTGCGCAGGCCGCGCCCTGGGCTGAGGAAAGACAGCGCCTCCAGCAGATTGGTTTTGCCCGCGCCATTGGGCCCGGTGAGCACGACGTGACGATCATCGAAGTCCGTGCAAAGCGCGGCATAGCTGCGAAAATTAGTGAGCTTTATCCGCTTCACCGCCACCTTTTCCACCGGCAGCGGCCCGGCGAAAGGTGTGGCCACAGGTTGGGCGTCAGCTGGCTCAGACACGCATTGGCATCAGCACGAAAAGCGCGCCGTCATCCTTTGCATCACGAATGATGGTGGGGGAGCCCGGGTCGGCGAGAAGCATATGCGCCTCATCGCTTTTCAGTTGGCCGGAAATATCGAGGAGATATTTGGAGTTGAACCCGATCTCTATGGGGTCAGCTCCGAACTCCACAGCCACTTCTTCCGTCGCTGTGCCGCTCTCGGGATTGTTGACAGTCAGCGTCAGTTGATCGGCTTCGATCGCCATCTTCACCGCACGGCCCCGTTCTGAAGAGATGGTCGACACCCGGTCGACGGCACTGGAGAACGCCGAACGATCCATCACGAGGCGCTTGTCATTGTCCTTCGGGATCACGCGATTATAGTCCGGGAAGGTGCCATCGATGAGCTTGGACGTCAGGACAACAGAGCCAACGGTGAAACGGATTTTGGTTTCCGACAGTTCCACCTTCACCACGGCGTCTGGATCTTCCACAAGGCGCTGGATCTCCGCCACCGCCTTTCGTGGAACGATGATGCCGGGCATGCCGGATGAACCCGCTGGCGCGTCGATCTGAACACGCGCGAGGCGGTGCCCGTCCGTCGCGACTGCCCTAAGAAGCTCAGAGCCCTCGTCTTCGATGGTGTGCAGGAAAATGCCGTTGAGATAGTAGCGCGTTTCTTCGGTCGAGATTGCGAACTGGGTCTGATCGATCAGCCGTTTCAGATCCGGCGCCTTCATCTCGAATGTATGGCTGAAGGTCGCGTCCGTCAGGTCGGGGAAGTCACTGGCCGGCAGCACGCCTAGTTTGAAGTTCGAGCGGCTGGCCTTGAGCACCATGGTCGGCTCGCCTGTGCCAGCGTCCAGCATGACTTCCGAGCCATCGGGAAGTTTGCGCACAATGTCATGGAGCATGTGGGCGGGCACCGTTACGTCCCCGGCCTGCTCCACCACACATGGGGCAGTCTCCGTCACTTCAAGGTCCAGATCCGTGGCCTTGAAATGCACCTGCGCACCATCTGCGCGGATCAGCACATTGGAAAGAATCGGGATCGTGTTCCGTCTCTCAACCACACGATGCACGTGCCCCAGAGATTTGAGCAGTTGAGAGCGTTCGAGCGTGACGCGCATGGTGAAACCCTGATGTGTGACGGTCGGGCCCAGGACCACGCGGTGCGCGGCAATGTCCCTTCAATTCGGACGACAAGTTTTAGGGGATTGGAAGCAAGCCGCAAGGTCTGGCCACGCGCGGCTCGCCATTCTCCCCAAACTGCTTGGTCGCGATCTCTATTCCTGGATCAGCCGTGTCAGCAGCTCCAGTTCCTGCGCGAACTTCGGCTCGGACGCGCTGAGCTCCTCCACCTTCCGCACGGCGTGCAGAACTGTCGTGTGGTCACGACCGCCAAAGTGCCGCCCGATCTCGGGCAGTGATCTGGGCGTCAGGTTCTTCGACAGGAACATGGCGATCTGTCTTGGTCGCACGATGACCCGCGTCCGCCGATTGGACAGAAGGTCCGGCTTCGACACCCCGAAATGCTTTGAGACGACGCGCTGAATGTCTTCAATTTTCACGCGCTTCTGTTCGCCGTGGCGCACAAGGTTGCCGAGGATCCGATCGATCAATTGCGGCTGCATCTGTTCGGCATCGGAGAATTTGTACTGAACGACCAGCTGGTTCAACGCGCCCTCAACGTCCCGGCACGAGCAGGTCACCTTACGGGCCACCTGTTCCAGAACATGGTCGGGGATTGATATGGATGGGTCCTCCGCCATCAGTCGGTTGCGATAGCGATGGAGCACCAGAAGCCTCAGATCATAGTCTGGCCGGGCGATCTCCACGGCGACACCGCCCTGAAGACGAGACCGCACTCGGGCATCGAGGCTTTCCAGCTCTTGCGGCGGACGGTCAGCCGCCACGACCACCTGTTTGGCACTGTCGATCAGCGCGTTCAGCAAATGGCAGAACTCATGCTGGATGCTCTTGCCCTGCAGAAACTGAAGATCGTCAATCAGCAGCAGATCAATGTCCCGCAGGCTCTCCTTGAACGACAGGGTGGTGTTGTCGCGAATGGCACTCGCGAACTGCCACATGAAATATTCAGCTGTCAGATAAGCAACCTTGTCACCCTGCCCGGAGCGCCGCGCCTCCCAGGCAATGGCCTGAAGCAAGTGTGTTTTGCCCAGTCCGACGCCTGCATGGAGATAAAGTGGGTTGAACCGCACTGCGTTTGATCCGGTTTCCGCCACTGCGCGCGCCGCCGCGTGAGCCACACGGTTGGCAGCGCCTTCCACGAAATTGTCGAACGTGTAACGGCGGTCGAGGGGCGAGCCCATTCCCTGAGGTTTCACCAGGCTGGCTTGAGCGGCCTGCGATGCAGAGGCGCCAAAGTGTACCTGCGCAGGCTGCGTTGCCTTATTCTGCTGGGCTTCCAACGTTGCGCTCTCGGAGCCCGGCTTGGCTGCCTTCACAACACTGCGCTGGGCGATGTCCATGCGCAGCGCGCTGTCGTCCTCTGCCTTCCAGAGATCCAGCAGCAGGTCGGAATATTTTGATGCAATCCAGTTCTTCAGGAAGTTTGTCGGCACGGTGAGCCGCACGACACCGCCATCAAAACTGTCAAACTGCATGCGGGTGAACCAGGACTGGAAAACTTCATTCCCGACGCGGGCCTTGAGTTGAGCAACAACGCGGTCAAACTGAGCGGTACGGTCCACGGGCGACATCTCCGAACTGGAACTGGGATTAAGGGCAGAAGCTGTGTGCAGAGCACGCGCATCTTTTGGCCCGTCTGTCCGCTCTTCCATTTGCGCCTTCGTGGAATCATCCTCCCCAGCGCCGCCCAGAACACCCGCCGCGGCGCTCCTTAATCCAGCTTTCATCATTCGCCCTTTACCCCTTCTCTGGTCGGCTCGCGTCCCCACACGCGCCGACCTCATTGCGTTTGTTGTTGTCGGCCTACGGCCACTATTTCGCTTTCCGCTCGGCTCCTCCTCCAGCCACTTTCAAGCGCCTGCTCCCAGACCACTCCAACGCGCCATCCTCTATTCTCCAAGCATAGTACAGAAGAGCTGCAGACAGCAGCTATTGTTCAGCGAAATGGCATCTCGCTGGGGTTTCTGTACAAAATGACCGGAGACCGAACACGTTTTCCGCGCTGTGGCGTGTTCAGTGATATCTCCCGGAGCCATCTCGCTCTATGACTCCAAGGCTTCGCTGGACGTCTCTTCCTGCGCTGCCCGTAACCAATTTTTAACCGGTTCACTTCGGGCAGTGCAAGGGGGCCAGAGGGCCTCAGAGGCCCCAGAGCGAGGCGGCAAATTTTCTTTTTGGGGTGTCTGGAAAACGCCGCGCAGGATTCAGTCAATGAATCCAAACCGATTCAGATTTCGCTGGTTTCGCTTAACCTGATTTGCCGGTGCAGAATTTTTTTTCTGGCGATCACGGACTTGACTCGATGCAATAAGTTCTAGTGTCGAGAATCTGTTGGAGAGGCTGGCAGCTTGATGTCTTGAGGCCACTAAGACGCTGAAAAATAGAAGATATTTTCAGGCCTTGGAATGGAGCATGTGTCACCGATCTGTCATCTGGCGCGTCGTCCAGGACTCTTTACACTTTTCAGCCGCTGATGCGCGCGAGCCCGTTGGGCAAAAAATAGGACCTCTGGCGCCCGCCAGAAGTCCCGTTACCGTGTCGCAAGATGGCCGCACTGGGTGCGCCCGCCAGCATTAACCATAAAGCCGTGTCTTAGCTTGCAGCCTTAACGCGAGCGCTCAGCCTGGAAACTTTCCGGGCTGCGGCATTCTTATGCAGAATGCCTTTCTGCGCCGCTCGCATGATTTCTGGCTCAGCGACGCGCAGAGCAGTCGCTGCTGCGTCTTTATTGCCCTCGGCCAGCGCCAGTTCGACATTGCGAATAGTGGTGCGCATGCGCGAGCGGCGGGATTTGTTCACGTCGGTGCGGCGGGCAATCTTCCGAACCGCCTTCTTTGCATTTGGCGTATTGGCCATGTCACTCGTCTCGATCTGTCGGCAGCTGATGGGTCCAGCCAAGCCGGTCCGGGTCATCAACTGCATCGCAGTTCCAGAGCTCGTTCCGAAGGTTGGTCCCGACCAACGCGTGTTCGGCCCGGGGCGTGCCCGAGCGGTCAGGTGGCCGCTACATACATAGGAAGCCCCCTATGGTCAACGGCGTTCATGGGCTGTCCGGGCTCAACGGGGCGGGTCACCTCTGGTGCGTTGAGCAGTAGAATGTCGACCGTCCGCTCTGCACAATGCGGCGGATGGTTCCTCCGCACCCCGGATAGACGCATGGACGTCCTTCCTGGTCGTAAGCTGCAAACCGGTGCTGGAAGTAGCCCAGCGTGCCATCTGCCTTTGTGTGATCCCTCAAAGTGGAGCCGCCGGCTTCAATCGCTTCGGCGATGACCTCAACGATGGCGACGGTCAGTCGCTCAAGCGCCGCCGAGGGCGCTCCGGCCTTGGTCACCAAAGTGGCAACTCTGCGCCTGGGCGAAATGCCTGCGCGCCACAGGGCCTCACACACATATATATTGCCAAGGCCCGCAACGTTTCGCTGATCCAGAAGCGCGGCTTTGACAGGTGTTCGACGACCCGCGAAACGCGAAGCCAGATGGTCAGCGCTAAGCACGTTGCCCACCGGTTCAGGCCCCAACAGCTTGAAGCTGGGGTGGCTGTCGAAATCCCGTCTCTGAAGATATTGAATATACCCAAAGCGCCTTGGGTCATTATAGATGACCCGCACCGCCGGGGCAGCACCCGTGCCCGCCATATGGATGACCATATGGTCGTGTCGCTGATCCTTGTTGCGGGGGTGGTGGAAGACGCCCGGCGCGTCAGCGCCAAGGTCTTGCTCCAGGCGATACGAACCAGACATGCCCAGATGGCAGACCATCACGCCACCATCATCAAGATCAATTGTCATGAACTTGGCGCGTCGACCCATGCCGATGATGGTCCTGCCTTCAACGCGCTGCGCCAGGTTTTCAGGAAACGGAAAGCGCAGGTCGGGGCGACGAAGCTCCAGCTGAGCAATTGTCCGCCCTTCCATGGAGGGCGCCAAACCGCGCTTGACCGTTTCCACCTCCGGCAGCTCAGGCATGAGGGTATCCTTGATCGCTTGAGCCGGAGCACTGGGCTCGCTCACCTCTGCGTTACGGCCTCCTACATGTATGGTGCAAGCCCACTGGCGCAGGCCCTCACAATGCGGACGATCGGTCGCTGGCCAATGGGCGGAGTCGCAACTATATCGTGTTCAGACAACGTCCGCTTCACATCGCCCCGGAAAGGTTGGCCATGACCAACGCCACCGCCACACAAACAAGCGCCCCCCTTGGATCGAAAGAACGCAGCCGCGTGACAGGCGAGATGGAAACATCCTATGGCTTCCAGCTCGTTCAGCCTGGCGAGAAACAGGACAAGGTGGATCATGTCTTTCATCGTGTTGCGAGCCGCTACGACCTGATGAACGATCTGATGAGCGTTGGCATGCACCGGGTCTGGAAAAATGCGGCGGTCTCGTTCGTGTCACCCAGCCGTAAAGGGGATTGGCGCGCTCTGGATGTGGCCGGCGGAACCGGTGATATCGCCTTTCGCCTGGTCGAGGCCAGCGACCGCAATGCGCATGTCACAGTGCTCGACATCAATGGATCCATGCTGGAAGTGGGTGCCGAGCGGGCGCGCAAGAAGGGACTGTCTGGCAACACCGAATTTGTGGAGGCCAATGCGGAAGAGCTTCCGTTCGATGACAAAAGCTTCGATGCCTACACCATTGCGCTTGGTATCCGGAACGTCCCGCGCATTGGCAAAGCTCTGTCCGAGGCCCGCCGTGTCCTGAAAACCGGTGGTAAATTCATGTGCCTTGAGTTCTCGGCAGTCGATATGCCCGGCTTTGATCGCCTGTATGATGCATGGTCCTTCAACGCCATCCCGCCCATCGGCCGCGCTGTGACAGGCGATGCTGAACCGTACCAATATCTCGTGGAGAGCATCCGCAAGTTTCCCGATCAGGAACGCTTTGCGGCCATGATCCGAGACGCCGGTTTCAGCCAGGTTGGCTACCGCAATTTCAATGGCGGTATTGTCGCCATGCACACCGCCCACGCGTTCTAAGTCCAACCGAGCCTGTCTTGTCCAACATCTTTTCCTTTTTCCGGCTCATGGCTGCCGCTTGGGTCATGGCGCGCGAGGGTGTTGTCGTCGCTTTGCCCGGTGACAGCCTCACCGGTCTGCCGAAACTGGGCTGGCGCATTGGCGCTGCCCTGGCGCGCCGCCGTTCGCTGGATGACACGCGGTCCGAGCGACTGAGCCGTGCACTGAACCGGCTGGGGCCGAGCTACATCAAGCTCGGTCAGTTTCTGGGCTCTCGTCCCGATCTGGTGGGCAACGCCATCAGTCGCGACCTCGAAAGTCTGCAGGACAATGTGGCGCCGTTCCCCACCGATGAGGCCAAGGCGCTTGTGGAAGCGAGCCTCGGGCGGTCCATCGAAGAGATGTTCACGCGGTTTGATGAGCCGCTGGCGGCAGCGTCCATTGCCCAGGTGCATCGAGCCCGACTGGCTGCGCCCATGCAGGCCACCACAGGCACGGCCCCAACGAGCGATGAACTCGATGTCGCGGTCAAAGTTGTTCGTCCGGGTGTGCGGGCCCGCTTCGCGCGCGATCTGAACACCTTCTACTTCGCTGCGCGTATGGCCGAGCGTTTTGCCCCCGCGCTGCGCCGGCTGCGCCCCGTTGTGGTCGTGGACTCCCTGGCCCAGACCACCCGCATCGAACTCGACTTGCGCATGGAGGCTGCGGCCTTCTCGGAATTGGCCGAGAACACTCGAAGCGATCCCGGTATTCTTGTCCCGCGAGTGGATTGGGAAAGATCCGGACGCGATTGCGTGACAATGGATTGGGTGGACGGAATCAAGCTGTCGGACGAGGCTGGACTGAAAGCTGCGGGCCTGGATCGCGCAGCCTTGGCGGTCACGCTCATTCAGACCTTCCTGCGGCACGCCATCCGCGATGGGTTCTTCCACGCCGACATGCACCCCGGAAACGTTTTTGCACTGCCCGATGGACGGTTGGCCCTCATCGATATGGGGATCATGGGCCGCATTGGCGTGAACGAACGGCGGTTTCTGGCTGAGATTCTCTACGGTTTTATCAATCGCGACTACCGCCGGGTGGCGGAGGTCCATTTTGAAGCGGGCTATGTGCCCCGGCATCATGATGTCGATAGTTTTGCGCAGGCGATCCGTGCCATTGGCGAGCCGATTCACGGTCAGTCAGCTGAAACCGTTTCCATGGCCAAGCTGCTCACGCTTCTGTTTGAAGTCACCGAACTGTTTGACATGCAGACCCGCGAAGAGCTGATCCTGCTCCAGAAAACCATGGTCGTGGTGGAGGGCGTTGCACGCATCCTCGACCCCAACTTTAACATGTGGAAGTCGGCTGAACCGGTGGTGGGCGACTGGATCGCGCGCAATCTGGGACCGCTGGGCGAGGTTCGCCAGGCCGCCGACGCGGTCCGCACTCTTTACGCGCTCGGCAAGCGCCTGCCTGAGTTTGCGGCGCGCACTGAAACTCTGATTGAAGATTTTGAAGTTCTGGCACGGCAGGGCGCGCGCTCTGACAAGAGAGGCCTTGGTTGGTCCGGCCTTGGCGCGATCTGGGTTGCGGCTTTGGCGCTTGCTGCCATCGCCATCGGTCTGCTTACCTAGGTCATGGCAAGCGCACTCTCAGGCCGTAGGGTCCTTCTCATCATAACCGGTGGCATCGCCGCCTATAAAAGCCTCGATCTCATCCGGAGACTTCGCGAGCGTGGCGCCCATGTTCGCCCGGTCATGACGGCAGGGGCACAGCACTTTGTCACGCCGCTGGCCGTCGGTGCACTGGCATCCGCCAAGGTGCACACAGACCTCTTTGACCGCGATGACGAAGTGGATGTCGGCCATATTCGCCTGGCGCGCGACTGTGATCTGGTTCTCGTTGCTCCGGCGACGGCGGATTTCATCGCCAAGATGGCCCATGGTTTGGCCGACGATCTGGCGTCAACAGCCATGCTGGCGACCAGGTCTCCCATCCTCATCGCGCCTGCCATGAATCCGGCCATGTGGAGCCATCCGGCAACGCGCCGTAACATTGCGCAGCTTCGCGCGGACGGTGTTGATTGTGTCGGTCCTGAAGTCGGTGAAATGGCTGAAAGCGGGGAGGCCGGTACGGGTCGAATGTCCGAACCTCAGGATATCGCCGATGCCGCCGAGCGCCTTCTGGCTGTGAGCGGGCCCCTTGTAGGCAAACATGTTCTCGTGACGGCGGGCCCAACCCATGAGCCCATCGACCCCGTGCGGTACATCGCCAATCGGTCATCCGGCAAACAGGGATACGCCATCGCTGCCGCTGTGGCCGACTTGGGTGCACAGGTCACTCTCGTTTCTGGCCCCACGCAATTACAGGCGCCTGCTGGTGTGAATCTGGTCCAAGTTGAGACAGCCCGAGAAATGCAGGCGGCAGTCGAGACCCGGATGCCGGTGGACGCTGCCATCTTCGCTGCCGCGGTCGCTGACTGGCGCGTCGCGGAAGCTGCGGAAGGCAAGATCAAGAAGACTGAAGTCAAGCCGACCCCAGACCTCGACCTTGTCCAGAATCCAGACATTCTGGCCTCGGTCGGCCATGGCTTGAATGGGCGGCCGGATGAACGCCCCAGTCTTGTGATTGGCTTTGCAGCCGAGACCAACGACGTTTTGGAGAACGCCCGCGCCAAACTCAAGCGCAAGGGGGCGGACTGGATCGTTGCCAACGATGTTTCGGTGAACGCCGACGGCACGGGTGTGATGGGTGGCGATGACAATACGATCCATCTCGTCAGCGCGTCTGGTGAAGAGGCCTGGCCGACCATGAACAAGCGGCAGGTTGCACAGCGTCTGGCTGACCGCATCGCCGATTTTCTTGGCAGCGAAGCCTGATGCCGACCATCAGGCTGAAGCCATTGCCGCACTTCCAAGGCCTCTCAGCGCCAGCCTACGAGACCGATGGCGCTGCTGGCTTCGACCTTCGCGCAGCACTTGGCCGGGACACGGTCCTTCATGCCGGTGCGCGGCTCGCTGTCCCAACAGGCCTGGTGTTTGAAATCCCGCATGGCTTTGAAGTTCAGGTCAGGCCGCGTTCTGGTCTCGCGCTCAAGCACGGTATCACCTGTCTCAACAGTCCGGGCACCATCGACTCGGATTATCGTGGCGAGGTACAGATTATTCTGGCCAATCTGGGGAGCGAGGTCTTCACAATCACACGCGGCATGCGGATTGCCCAAGCCGTCTTGGCCATCGTTACGCAGGCCGACTTCGAATTGGTCGATGAGACGTCATCCACTGCCCGTGGCGAGGGTGGCTTTGGATCAACCGGCCTGACTTAGCCGTCCTGATCCGCCATGGGTTCCGGTCGGCCGGCGGCTCGAACCATCCGCAGCACGACATTGCGTTCACGAGCGTCTCCCACCCGCAGGAAAGCCGCCACAAGTTCGCTGACCTGAAACGACAGATCAGCCTGCTCGGTGAGCGCCTTGTCGCCAACGATCTGCGCGATGTCCAGTTTCGACGTCGTCTGGTTAGCGATCGTTCCAGAAATGTCTGCAATCGCCGGATCGTCCATCTGCAAGGCACCGAGAACGGCTGATGGAGACTTTCCGAAAACGGCACAGATTTCAAAGAGCCGCGAAAGCTCCATCCGGCTCACGCCTGTCTCATACTTCTGGAACTGCTGGGGAGAGATGTGAATGGCCCGGGCCACGTCGGCCTGGGTCATATTCTTTTCGGCACGCCAAACACGTAGAACGCGACCGATTTCGCGGTTCAGATGCGCTGCTGATCGTTGTTCTTCAATGTTCATTGCGCCGTGCTCCCGGTCTCAGCCTATAGGGGACAACGCAAAAGAACCATCAAAGGAGCCGCGTCTTTTTGACGAAATCGACGCCGATCTTCGCCCGACTGTCCAAAGATGATGGAAGTCGGGCGCTTCGCTACGCTTTGATCTAGGAAACCAGCTTTTCAGCTTCATCGCGCAGCTCGCGGCGCAGGATTTTGCCGACATTGGTTTTCGGCAATTCATCGCGAACGTGCAGGATCGATGGCACTTTGTAGCCGGTCAGATGGGCCTTGCAGAATTCGCGAAGGCCTTCGCGATCAAGGCTCTGACCTTCATTGAGCACTACAAAGGCGGTCACCTCTTCACCGGCCTTTTCCGAAGGCGTGCCGACGACGGCTGCCTCCAGCACTGCGGGGTGCTGAACGATAATCTCTTCAACTTCGTTGGGGAAAACGTTGAAGCCTGAGACGAGGATCATGTCCTTCTTGCGGTCAACAATCTTGAAGGCGCCGTCCTCCAGCATCATGGCCACGTCACCGGTTTTGAAAAAGCCATCATCGGTCATGCACTTGGCTGTCTCTTCCGGACGGTTCCAATAGCCAGCCATGACTTGCGGGCCTTTGATTGCCAGTTCGCCAGCCTCTCCCATGGGGAGATAGTTTCCGTCATCGTCAAGGATGACGATGTCCGTCTGCTGCAATGGATAGCCAATGTTGCCAGAGAACTCAGGAAGGCTCAGTGGGTTCATGGTTGCTACCGGCGAAGTTTCCGACAGGCCATAGCCCTCGATGATCGGTGTACCTGACAACGCCTTCCACTTGCGAGCCACTTCCGCCTGTGCGGCCATGCCGCCAGCGACGGAAAACACCACGCTCGAGAAATCGACGTTGCCAATATCCTTGTGGTTCGCCAGTGCGTTGTAAAGTGTATTCACTCCCGAGAACATGGTCACTTTTGTCTTGGACAGGGTTTTTACAAAACCATCAATGTCCCGCGGGTTGGGGATCAGGAGCAGCTTTGCGCCCATGTTCATGAAGACAAATGTGCAGGTCAGGCCGAAGATATGATAGATCGGCAAGGCCAATACCATCACATGATCAGTGTCCAGCCCGCGCAGAAACGGTCCCATATTGGCGTCGCACTGAGTCACATTTGCAGCGACGTTCCGATGGAGAAGTGTTGCGCCCTTGGAGACGCCGGTTGTTCCACCAGTGTATTGCAAGAAAGCAATATCGTCGGGATCGGTTTCTGGCCGTTCGTAGGAACCGGTATAGCCAACCACTTCTGTGAAACGCACAGTACCGGTTAGGCCGTGAGGCGGCGCGGCTTTCTTCATCTTTCTCGAAACGAAGTTTACGATATGTCCCTTGAGGCCCATCAGGTCACCGGGCGCTATGACGACAACCTTCTCCAGCCCCATGTCCTCAACGCCAGCGGCTTCCACAACATGGGCAAAGTTCTCCAGCACCATGAGAACTTTTGCGCCTGAGTCGGTGATCTGGTGCTTGAGTTCCCGAGCTGTGTAGAGTGGGTTCACGTTGACGACGGTGAAGCCGGCCAGCAAGACGCCGAACACCGAAACCGGGCAGGCCAGCAAATTGGGACACATAACAGCGACGCGGTCGCCCCTTTGAAGTCCTTGAGCCTGCAGCCAGGCAGCGACACGCTCTGCAGCGTCGATCGTCTGCTTAAAGTTCATCACCTTTCCGAGCGCTTCGATGCATGGGCGCTCGGGATACGTGCTGGCCGCATTTCGCAGAATTGCATCTAGCGTCAGCGTGTAGCTCTCCGGCAGGTCACGCATCACCCCTTCGGGGTAGTGGTCCAACCAAGGGCGGGGCATGTCAGTGGCAACATTGATATTCATTTCGCTCTCCCAAACGACCGGCATTTAAGCGTCACCGGCTGCGCCATCGAGCGCGTCCGATTTGCGCTCTCGGCGTGATAAACTGCGTTCTGAAGTGACTTCGATGTTCGGGCATCGCCGCCCGAAAGCCTCCCAGCTAAGTCAGCTTCCTCCTGAAATGATCTAATCAGATGCGTGTTTGTCGCGCAAATTGGCAGCGCATCCGCCCAGTTCATCCCTTGGGCTGTGTTCTGCCCACCCCCCATGACCGCATGATACTTTCTGCTGATCCTGCAGCCGGTCGGGAGCACTATCTTACGTTTACGCAAACGTCAAACATGGGCTGATGGCTCCTTGCGACGCTTTTGGCGGGTTAGCCGGGCCGGAAACCGTGGCCACTTCCTGGGCGAACGCTTGGCGAATGGTAGCGTTTGATTGGCTGGCCACTTGGTCAAAGGGCGGCTAAGCATTGTAACCAGTCAGTTGAAGAACTCTGGTGTCAAACATGATCGACGGTGCGCCGACCGCCAAATGGGACTTTTGGATCGACCGGGGAGGCACCTTTACCGACATTGTAGGCCGCGCGCCTAACGGCAGCTTGAAGGCCCACAAGCTTCTCAGCGAGAACCCGGAAAGCTACCCGGATGCCGCCATTCAGGGCATTCGTGATCTGATGGGC
>JBCBXA010000023.1:0-37279 GCA_039816825.1 Pseudomonadota bacterium
GAGGGCCAGGTTTGACCGAGAGGAAACCGGTCGCGGTGGCTATGTGCTGGTTGTCACTGAAATTCCCTTGCGTGTGTTGGCGACAACTTCATCCTCGGTCAGCAAAAAGCCATTGCCGACGCTGGATGCGACGAGGCGCTGCTGTCCTGGTTTGTGAACGAACGCGTCCAGCACGTCTTGAGCGGCATCCATGTCCACCTGCAGCCGCACAGGCTCACCATGCCCTCGGCCTCCGGGCAGCTTGTCAGCCCCGATTGTGTAGAAGCGGCCTCCGGTGGAGACCAGGACAATCCGATCAGTGGTTTCGGCGTGGAAGTGCAGCTTGAGCCGATCGCCCTCCTTGAAGGCAACTTTGCTTGTGTCGGCCAGATGGCCGCGCATCGCGCGAATCCAACCTTTTTCCGAGAGAACGATCGTAACCGGCTCTCGCTCAATCATCGCCTCGGCAATATCGCCAAAATCGCGCTCAGGCGCAGATCCAAACCGCGTGCGACGGGCTCCAAGCTCGGTATCTTTGCCAAACGCTTTGCGGACTTCGCCGATCTCCCAGGAAACCGTCTTCCACTGCTTGTCTTCAGAGCTCAGCAAAGCCTCGATGTCGGCCTTCTCGCTGGTCAAACCATCGAATTCAGTCTTGATTTCTATCTCTTCGAGCTTGCGTAAACTCCTGAGACGCATATTCAAAATTGATTCTGACTGAAGATCAGTCAAATCAAACGTTCTCATGAGCTCCGCTTTTGGATCATCCTCCTCACGAATGATCCGGATGACCTCATCGAGGTTGAGGTAGGCCACCAGATAGCCGCTGAGCACCTCCAGCCGACGCTCAATCTTGGCAAGGCGATGCCTAGATCTCCGCAGAAGCACGTCCCGTCGGTGGTCGAGCCACTCCCGCAGCGTATCCCGCAGGCTCAGCACTTTCGGGACCTTGCCCTGGGACAGCACATTGAGGTTGAGCGGAATGCGCACCTCAAGATCGGTCAGCTTGAACAGGCTCTCCATCAGGAGTTCAGCGTCAATCGACCGGCTCTTGGGTTCGATGACAACCCGCACATCTTCAGCGCTCTCGTCGCGTATGTCACCGAGAAGCGGCAGTTTTTTCTCAAACAGCAAGTCTGCGATCTTCTCGATCAGACGGGACTTCTGAACACCATAGGGAATTTCAGTGACAACCAGCACATAGCCACCGCGACCGGTTTCCTCTCGGTCAAACCTGGCCCTCACCCTGAAACCACCCCGCCCGGTCTCGTAAGCCTCACGAATCGCCGACTGCGGTTCGACGATGATGCCACCGGTTGGCAGGTCCGGTCCGGGAACAAATTCCAGGAGTTTGTCGTAGCCAGCATTGGGATGCTTGATCAGGTGTATGGCCGCGTCACACAGCTCAGCGGCATTGTGCGGCGGGATCGCGGTGGCCATGCCAACAGCGATCCCAGTGGATCCATTGGCCAAAAGGTTGGGGAACGCGCCCGGCAGAACAATCGGTTCGCTGTCCTCGCCATCATAGGTATCCCGAAAGTCCACCGCATCTTCATCGATTCCCTGAAGAAGCAGTTGGGCGACGTCCGTCATCCGCGCTTCGGTGTAGCGCATTGCGGCGGCGTTATCGCCGTCAATGTTTCCAAAGTTCCCCTGGCCATCCACCAGCGGATAACGAACGGCAAAATCCTGAGCGAGCCGCACCAGAGCGTCGTAGATCGACTGCTCGCCATGGGGGTGGAATTTACCGATAACGTCGCCCACCACGCGGGCAGACTTCTTGTACCCGTTGTTGGGGTCCAGCTTGAGAAGCCGCATGGCGTGCAATATGCGCCGATGGACGGGTTTCAGCCCGTCGCGGAGATCAGGCAAGGCACGTGCCGTAATCGTGGACAGCGCATAGGCGAGATATCGCTGCTCCAGAGCTGCCTTAAGATCAACGAAATCCGCGCCATCCTCCGGTCCGCCATCACTATCATTGCCATCGAGAATCAGTTCATCTGCCATATCCCAGCGGTACCGCCCCTCAGCGACAGCGGCAAGCTAACGACAATGTGTGCAAGTTCACCCCTGCCAAGGCCTGTCGAGGCGGTGGATTAAGGCCGATTTAACCTCGTTGGCATAGGGTTTTTCGGCGTGTGAAGGCTATGGACGCAAGGGGTGTCTGGTCTGCGCGCAGAGGTGCCCGTTGAACCAGCTGCGCAAAATCGTTTTCACAATACTCAGCTTCGCAGCTATGTTCGGCCTGCTGCTGTTTGCGAACTGGTCGACGCGACAGGGCGCGGTCGAGCAATTGGCGATAGACACCAACGCGTCAGCCGCCGGCCTGATGAACCACGTCGAAGATACGTTGGGCAGCTCCCTTCAAGCCCTCATAACGATTGCCAGCTCCAACACGCCCGCCTGTTCGCCGCAACAGTTAGCTCTCATGCGCCGAACCGTCTATGAGGTTGATCCGATTAAGGAATTGGGCGTCTCCGGTGGTGATGGATCCGGCATTTGCAATCATATTGGAGACGATCTGAAGGTCCGCCAGGTCTCCGAGCCGGTCCAGTCGTCCAACCGAAACGTTCTGCTGCAGGTTGTTGAAGTTCGCGGTTCCGGCAAGCCGGCCATGATGGTCACCTGGGTGGTCAACTCTTCGGAGCGCTACGTCGCCATCGTTCCAACATCTGCACTGATGTCAGGCTCGATTGCTGCGGCCACAGGCGAGGTCGCCAAGCTGATCGCGCTCACTGACGGCACACCTGTGGCCGCCCATCTTTGGCTGGACGAGTTGGCAAACGCGCCAGGACATTCCACGGCAACCTCCTTGTCCCAGAATTTTCCGCTGGTCGTTCGACTGGCTGCGCCATTCGAACTGGCGTTTGGGCGGCTGCACAGCGTGATGCAGATCGTCAACATTGCCGGTGCTGTGGTGCTCGCCGTCATCGGCATGGTCGTTTACCGGTTGTCACGGATGCCTGAGCAGCCGCTCACCGAAATTGAGCGCGGCATCAAGCGCGAGGAATTCGAGCCCTATTACCAGCCCGTGATCGACATCTCGACCGGCCGCATGATGGGCTGCGAAGTGCTCACCCGCTGGCGAAAGCAGGACGGCAGTGTTGTGCCGCCCGGCGCCTTTATCGCACTGGCGGAAGCGTCAGGCCTGGCTGTGCCCATGACCCGTTCCGTCATGCGTAAGGTGGCCAGTGATCTGAGCGATGTGCGCCAGCATCCCTCATCGCTGAAGATTGGCATCAACCTTTTCGACGCGCATTTTGAGAACACCGACATTGTCGATGACATTCAGGCCATCTTCGGCGATTGCGACATACGCATGAGCCAGTTGATGTTCGAGGTTACGGAACGCCAGCCGCTCTCTAACGTGGCGCGGGCACAGATCGTCATCAAGAAGATCCAGTCCTCCGGCGCAAAGGTGGCCCTCGATGATGCGGGCACCGGCCATGGCGGCCTCGCCTACCTCCAGCAGTTCGGTATGGACGCCATCAAGATCGACAAGATGTTCATTGACCGGATCACGCCGGAAACGGAGACGGCTCCCATTGTCGACTCGATGATCAACATGGCCAACGATCTGAATATGGAAGTCATCGCTGAAGGCATCGAGGATGCTGTGCAGATGGAATATCTGCGCAAGCGTGGAGTCAAAGCCGCTCAAGGCTATCTGTTCGCACCGCCACTGACCAAGACCGACTATCTGGAACTGTGTCGCAGGCTGGGGGCCGTTCAGGTTGAGACTTTGGACGATGATGAAGCTGCCCTCGGCTTGGAGGCAGCATGAAGCTTCTCGACAAACTGCTTGCGGAAAAGAGCGCGGAAAGCGTCCGAAATGGCAAATTCTTCGGTCGGGACGGTCGGTCCTGGTTTAAAAAGGGCCGTGGCGCTTACTTCTCAAGCCGCGCACAGCTTACTCGCCGGTTTAAGCGGCTTTATGCTGCGTACTGGTTCTGGATATTGGGCGCCGCAACCATCGTCGCTGTTTTGACCATCTCGGGGGGGTTTCAGGTCCTTCTGGAGTGGGAAGGTCTTCGACTGTTGCGGGCCGAAGGCGATCAGATTGCCAGCGCTACGGTCAAGCGAGTAGAGAGCCGATTGAACGCAACGGTCTCGGTCCTTCGCAGCCTCGCCGAGAACAAACAAACGCAGTGCGGCGGTCGTCAGATGATCGCGTTTGCGGAAGCCGCCAAAGGCCTCACAGCGGTGACCCGCGTGTCGCTCGTGGACTCCTCCGGTTTCGTGATGTGCTCAACCGCGCCGGAACGCGCGGAACGTACCAAGCTTCTGCCCCAGCACACGGAACTGCATCCTCGCGTGACCATCGTTCAGCCCGATCCCAGGCTTGAGAACATCATTGTCGTCTCCTGGCATGTAAGCGACGGGCTGCGCGTCACGGCGATGATGAACGGCGATGATTTCAGGCTGGATGCTCCACCCGCGATTTTCCTGGGCCGGATGCATCGCATCATAAATCTCAATGGCGGCAGCAACTTTACATCCGATGGACTTCCCATCGATGTGAAAGAACTGGACACTGCGATGCGATCAACGGCCGATGGGCGGCGCTTCCCGGTGCAGGCCGTCGTTCTTGTGCCCGACTCTGTTCTGCAAAAAGTCAACGGGATGCCGAGAGCGCTGATCCCGGTGGCCATTCTCGGCATTCTGGTTCTGGTGGGCGCAACCCTGGTGCGCCTGAACAGGACACTCTCGGAAACCGAGGATACCAGCATCGAAACTGCCCTTGATGACGGGCAGATACAGCCCATGTTCCAGCCTCTGATTGACCTGACATCGGGGCGTGTTCTGGGCGCTGAGATTCTGATGCGCTGGCAGAAGAAAGACGGAACCATCGCCCGTCCTGGAGACTTCATTCACAGGGTCGAACAGGCCAATCTGACCTGCGAACTGACGGTTTCTCTTCTCAACTCCGCAATCCGTGAGTTGGGCGAGACTTACCGTGAGATGCCATCCATGACGCTCTCCATCAATCTGTTTCCCCGGGACATCAAGAACGAGCGCATTGTGGGGATGGTGGACGAAGCCCTGCGCGGACAGGCTTTGAGAAGCGAACAGATCATCTTCGAGATCACCGAGCGCCGGGGCCTTGATGACATTGAAGCGGTCCAGAGTGTTCTGGCAGGCCTGTCGAAACTCGGCGCACGCATTGCGCTGGACAATGCGGGCGCTGGTCATCTGGGTCTGTCGGGCCTTCGCCAACTTTGGCCCGACGTGGTGAAAATCGACAAGGTTCTCGTGGATGCCCTCGGTCGCGAAGACAATGCGCGGTCGATCATCGACACGATTGTGAGCCTTGCCGATGAACTGGCCATCGGCATTGTTGCAGAGGGTGTCGAGAACATCGACCAGATGCAACGCCTCAACTCGATCGGTGTGACCGCCGCGCAGGGCTATCTGTTCTCGAAACCGCTCACGGCGACCGACTTCAAAGACTATGTGAAGCGGTCCATGAGCGGTGATCTGGCTCGCGAACTCGAAGAAATGCGGATCGGGAGCCAGGCGGCCTAACCGTCAGTTTGCGAAGGCCCGAGAGCTTCAATTGCACTGAGTGCATCCACTCATCTTTCACCTTCTCTGGCCGCCGGTGCTTGTTCACAAGCGCGCGAAGGCCTACCTTCTGCCCGACCCTCTCGTTACGTCATATTGCAAGGAAAAAGCATGGCTCCCCTCTCAAAGAAACGCATGGCCATCTTCGCACCCCTCTCCGCGGCGCTGTTGGTCAGCACGGCGCTGCCAGCTTTTGCTGTGGATGCAGGTGATGCGTTTTCTCGGTATCAATCATTGGTGGCCGAGTCGGGAGCCGCTGAGTTGACCTTTGATGAGCCAACGATCAACGGATCCTCTGGTCAGGCAACAAATGCCAAGCTCATCATTACTGACCCCGATGCAGGCCAAGTAGAGCTAAATCTCGGCACTATCGAGCTGTCTGGTGTGGCGGAGGCTGCCGATGGTGCATCACCATCGGGGAGATGCGGATCGACGGAACCAACTTTGAGAGTGACGGCAACAGCTTCACGACCGGCCAAATCCTCGCCAGCAACTTTGATATTCCCGCTGAGGGCACCAACGTGCCGAGTGGAATGATGGCCTATGGAAACCTCGAAGTAGACGGTGCTTCGATAACGGTGGAAGGCAAGGAAATTGCCACGATTGCGTCCATGCAAGGCTCAGCCACGGGCAAGTTTCCCGACGAAGCACTGAGCCAGACCCTGACCGTAAGCGACATGTCCTTCAATGTCGCCGACCTGCCCTCTGGCAACAATGCCAAGCCTGCCCTTCAAGCCATGGGCTATGAAACAGTCACACTGGACATGGTGATTGAGGGTGGTTGGGACCCCAGCGGTCAGGTGACGTTGGATCGCTACGATATCATTGCTGATGATATCGGCACGCTTTCCATGGCGATGACGATTGACGGCTACACAGCTGAATTGGCCCAAAGGGTTGCAGACATCAACGCCAGCATGACCGCCGAAAACCAGGGCCAACAGTCCATGGCCATGATGGGCGAGATGGCGAACCTGTCGTTGGCGGCGGGCCAACTCAGCTTCACCGACAATTCAATCACCGAAAAGGTTCTGGCTTTCATGGCGCCGCAAATGGGCACCACCCCGGACGGGCTCAAGGCTCAGGCGAAAGGCCTTCTGCCCATAGGCCTCGCGCAGCTTGGGGACCCTGAGCTCACACAAATGGTGACAGCGGCTGTCGGCAAGTTTCTCGACAATCCGGGCAAGCTGATCATTGATTTTGCTCCGGCGTCAGCCGTGTCCTTTGGCGAGATTATGGGTGCCGGTATGGCAGCGCCACAGACCCTGCCAAAGGTTTTAGGCGTGAAGGTGAGCGCCGAATAGTCCAGTCTGGCAGAAGCATGACATTGAAGAGCCGGGGCATCGCTCCGGCTCTTTTGCATCTGAGGTCAGGCTTCGTCCGGTTCGTTGATGACAGAAGCGATGAACCATTGCTCGTCGTCCAGCAGAAGCAGATAAGCACAGCGGAAGGTATGGATGATTTCACCGGAAGCGTTTTCCTGGGTCCAATCGACGGCTGCACACGCACTGGATCCGCCGTCAGGCTGCAACGCGCTGCGAATGCTGAAACTGGACGTGACGACGCCTGCTCCATCGAAGGCTGCCAGGAGCGCTTCGACGTTCTCCAGAAGCTCATCGGCGTCTGCGAAAACGTGGCCTTTGCCGAACTGCCAGACCGTCGCTGGAAAAGCGAAGAGGTCGACAATTGCGTCGGCGTCGAAGTCGTTTAGCCCATCGGCGTAGTCTGCAAAGAGCGCGGCAATACCCGACGGAACCAAAACCCTAGCCTTTGGGCGCCGGCGGAATGACGCGGATGTTCAGGTCCTGCAACTGAGCAGAAGACACCTCGCTGGGCGCGCCCATGAGCAAATCCATGGCCTGCTGGTTCATCGGGAACATGGTCGTTTCGCGCACATTCTTTGTGCCGATGAGGAGCATCACAATCCGGTCGACCCCAGCGGCCATGCCGCCATGGGGTGGCGCACCATAATGGAACGCGCGGTACATGCCGCCGAACCGCTCTATCAGCACGTCTTCCGAGTAGCCGGCTATCTCGAAGGCCTTCTTCATGATTTCCGGTTTGTGGTTCCGGATGGCGCCAGACGCAATCTCGTAGCCGTTGCAGACGAGGTCGTACTGCGCCGCCTTCAGATCAAGCGGATCGCGCGTCTCCAGCCCTTCCAGCCCACCTTCGGGCATGGAGAACGGGTTGTGTGCAAAGTCGATCTCTTTGGTCTGCTCGTCACGCTCATACATGGGGAAATCGACGATCCAGCAGAGCTCGAAACGCTCCGTGTCGATCAGTTCAAGTTCTTCGCCAACCCGGGTCCGTGCCGCGCCGGCAAAGTCGACAAAGCGGGATGGAATACCCGCCACGAAGAAACAGGCATCGCCCGCTTCAAGGCCCATCTGATTGCGGATGGCCTCGGTGCGCTCGACACCGATGTTCTTGGCGAGGGGCCCAGCGCCATCGATGGTATCATTCTCCTCGCGCCAGAAGATGTAGCCCAGACCCGGTTGCCCCTCACCCTGGGCCCAGCTGTTCATGCGGTCGCAGAACGCGCGGCTGCCACCGGTTTTGGCCGGGATTGCCCAGACCTGAACCCGCTCATCCTCTTCCAGCATGCGCGCGAAAATTTTGAAGCCCGAACCACGGAAATGATCCGACACGTCAGCCATTTCGATCGGGTTGCGCAGGTCAGGTTTGTCAGAACCGTATTTGGCAATCGCCTCATCATGCGGGATGCGGCGGAACTCCTGAGTGACAGGCTTGCCTTCGGCAAACTGTTCGAACAGGCCACGCAGCACCGGCTCCATGGTGCCCAGCACATCGTCCTGCTCCACAAACGCCATCTCGAGATCGAGCTGGTAGAACTCGCCCGGCAGGCGGTCCGCCCGCGGGTCTTCATCGCGGAAGCAAGGCGCGATCTGGAAGTAGCGGTCAAAGCCGCTCATCATGATCAGCTGTTTGAACTGCTGCGGTGCTTGGGGCAGCGCATAAAACTTGCCAGCGTGAATGCGGCTTGGGACCAGAAAGTCCCGCGCGCCTTCGGGGCTCGATGCGGTTAGGATGGGGGTCTGGAACTCGGTGAAACCAGCCTCATTCATGTGCTCGCGCATGGCACGCACGATGTTCGACCGAGCCACCATATTCGCATGCATGGTTTCCCGACGCAGATCGAGGAAGCGATATTTGAGGCGGACATCCTCCGGATAGTCAGGCTCGCCGAACACAGGCAATGGCAGCTCATCTGCAGAACCAAGAACCTCGATGCCGCGCGCATAGACTTCAATCTCGCCGGTGGCCAAGTCTGAATTGACCGTCTCTTCGGAACGGGCGTTCACATCACCCTGAATCGACAGGCACCATTCACCTCGCACCGTCTCCGCCGTTGCAAAGGCGTCCGAGTCCGGATCGATGACGATCTGTGTCATGCCAAAATGGTCGCGCAGATCGATGAAGAGCACACCACCGTGGTCGCGTACGCGGTGTACCCAACCGGCGAGGCGAATGCTCTCGCCGACATGGCTGGCGCGCAGGTCTGCACAGGAATGGCTGCGATAGGCGGAGGGTCGGAAACTCATGTCAGAAGCGTCTTTTCAGAAGTGGGCGCGGGCCAACCGTGGCGGCGGCGCGAATTTGGGCGGACAAACGCATTGAGGGGGCGAATTGTCAAGAACTGGGGGGCTTCAACAAGCCATCAGCAGCACTCTCTGGTCTTGTGGAAGAGTGTTGGCTAATCAGCATACATGAAAATCATAACGACGACGGCCGATCTGGCCGAAACCTGTCAGCAGTTTGCCCAGCAAGACAGGCCCGAGCCTTACATCACAGTCGACACCGAATTCCTTCGCGAAACGACGTTCTGGCCGCAACTGTGCCTGATCCAGATGGCCAGCCCGGACGAGGCTGTCATCATCGACTCAATGGCTGACGGGCTCGATCTGAAGCCGTTCCTGGATCTGATGGCGGATCAGGCCATCATCAAAGTGTTCCACGCCGCCCGGCAGGATATTGAGATCATCTTTCAGCTGATGGATAGCGTGCCTAACCCGGTGTTTGACACCCAGGTTGCTGCGATGGTCTGCGGCTATGGCGACCAGATTGGTTATGACAATCTGGTGCAACGGGTCACGGGCGGGCGGATCGACAAGACGTCACGCTTCACCGATTGGAGTCGTCGTCCGCTTTCCGACAAGCAACTCGAATATGCGCTGGCGGACGTGACTCATTTGCGCGACGTGTACACATCCCTCAAGCAGCAACTCGAGAAGGCAGGTCGCACAAAATGGGTCTCTGAAGAGATGGCCGTTCTGACGGCGAGGGAAACCTATGATTCGCCGCCTGAAGACGCGTGGAAACGCATGCGGATGCGGGCGCGAAAGCCGATGGAGCTTGCGGTTCTACAGAAGGTGGCCGAATGGCGCGAGCGCGAAGCCCGAGAACGCGACGTGCCGCGCGGGCGCATCCTAAAAGACGACGCGCTTTACGAACTGGCGCAGCAGCAACCCAAGACTGCCGATGAGCTCGGACGGTTGAGGGCGGTGCCACGGGGCTTCGAAAAGTCGCGCAATGCGGAGGGTCTGCTGGCAGCAGTGGCTGAAGCATTGGCGATCAGCAGAGACTCGTTGCCCAAAATACCCAAAGCCAGGCGCCACCCTGAAGGGACAGGCGCGGCCGTGGACTTGCTCAAGGTTCTGTTGAAACTGGTGGCCGAGGAAAATGGTGTGGCTGCAAAGGTGCTCGCCACGACAGACGATCTGGAAAAGATCGCCATCGGCGACACAGAAAATGTGGCGGCGCTTCGGGGCTGGCGCTTCGACCTGTTCGGATCGCAGGCTCTCGAGCTCAAAGACGGCAAGATCGCGCTGGGCTTCGATGGCAAGTCCATGAGCGTTATCGAGCTGGAAGACTGATCATTCAGCCACTCGAATATCCGTTTCGAGCTCGACTAGACTTCCCAACTGGCGCATGCGGCGAGCCGGACGCTCGCCGTTTAGGGTTTCCATCGAGCTTGGCAGGCGCAGAATGAGGCATTCGCTGTCCGCGCGTTCAAAGGCCAGTTCAGGCAGTATGTTGGGCATGAAGCCCGTGAACAGATAAGCCACCCGCATGATGGCACCCAGCAGTTTGGCCAGGTGCGTCAGGTCTTCGCCGGCAATACCAAGCAGGCGATCACTCAGAGCGTCGTCTCTGAGACCTTCATTGCGATAGTAAGACACCAGAGCCAGGAAAGCCCGGCCAGCATGATCGATGGCTCTGAAATCACCATTGGCGATGATGTTGAGGGATTGCTCACCGCGATAGTCGGGATGGGCCCTCCAGGATGTGTCAGCCAGCAGGCATGCGGCGACGCGCAGGCGCTTCTGGTTCTCGGTTTCTTCCAATCCAAATGCCGTAAAGGCGCTCTGGGTGAAGGCGCACAGTTCGATAGCGTGGCCGACAGAACGGGCGCGCAGACGCGAGAGCGTGTGTGCGGCCGTGAGCAGTGGATCCAGGCTCGCAATCTCCGGAGAAAGGCTCTCATGGAGATAGCCTTCACGCACGCCCACCGCCGAAAACCGCACCCGCTCGGCTGTCATCGCTACAATGCACTCGCGAAGAACAGCAGCCCCAATCGGCAGAAGCGCACGCCTATTGGATGAAACCGAGCCAATCGCAGCCATATTGTCCTGCTCGCCCGCCATCACGGCTTCGCAGAATTTAACGGCCTCGAGGCGAGGCAATTGATAGTCATGGATGATCCGCAACGGATAGTCCTGCTCGGCCATGTGCAGCAGGCCTAGGTTGCGCCACGTCCCGCCGACCGCGAAGAAGTCGCCACCCCTGGCCTTTTCGATCGCGGTTGACTTAGTGAGCGCCTTGCGGGCGATCTTGGCCGCCTTTTGCGGATCGCCTTGCGCATCATGAAACAGCCTCAAGCCGCCAAGCGGCATCGTACGCTCGTCGGAGAATTCTCCCTTGCGAATGCGCAGGACCTCAAGACTGCCTCCACCCATGTCTCCAACAAGACCTTTGGGCTTGTAGAAACCGGACTGCACACCGACGGCGGCGAAGTGCGCTTCCTCCCTGCCCGAAAGGACACGAATTTCCTCGTCGAGGGCCGCTTGGGCCGCATGTAGAAACGCGTCGCCATTGCTAGCATCTCGCGCGGCCGCAGTCGCGAAGGCGTGGACCTCCGAAGCGCCGCATTGCTCGATCAGCCGACGAAAGCGCGTAAGCGAAGAAACAGTGCGCGCCTGCCCCTCTTCACTGATGGCGCCAGTCTCGGCGACACCTGCTCCAAGGCCTGCTTGAAGCTTCTCATTGTAAAGTATGTTGGGGGAGCGACTGCCGCCTTCATATACCACGAGACGCACAGAGTTGGAGCCGATATCGACCACGGCAACCGGCGCCGTCGATGGAAGCTGCGCGGCCGCAACAATTGCATCCAGCCGCGGACAGCCTGATACGGCAGTCAAAGGACCACCCCTTCGATCAGAAGGTGCCTGGCGATTGGAAAGTGCCTGGGAACTCGCCGAAGACTAGTCCCGGCCCTGATCTGCAAAGAAGCGCGGCGCATTCTTTTTGAGTGCCTTGCCACGCCCGGACAGGGAAGGATTGGTCATGAAATATTCCTGGCTGGAGAACGGTTTTTCCCCGTCTTTCCGCTGGATTCGCCGGGATGTCCCATCCGACAGGACCTCCCAGGCCTGAAGATTGTCCTGCAGATTGGCCATCATGATCTGATCAAGCACCTGCCGGTGGACTGTGCGGTTGAGCAGAGGCGTCAGCACCTCACAGCGCCGATCAAGGTTTCTGGGCATCAGGTCAGCAGAGCCAATCAGCACCACGGCATCGTCGTGAGGCATCAGGGTGCCGTTGGCGAAGCAGTAAATGCGGCTGTGCTCAAGAAAGCGTCCGACGATGGACCGGACATGGATGTTCTCCGACAGGCCGGGCACCTGGGGCCGCAGAGCGCAGATGCCGCGCACGGTCAGGTAGACGCTCACGCCCGCAGCCGACGCCTCGTAGAGCCGGTCAATGACCTTGGGGTCCACCAGGGAGTTCATCTTCATCATGATTTGAGCGGGGCGGCCCTCCCTGGCCGCCGCTATCTCGGCATCGGTCAGTTCGAGAATGCGTTTGCGCATGTCAAACGGCGAGACAACGAGTTCCTGCACGTCCTTGGGCCGCGCATATCCGGTGATGTGGTTGAACACGAGACCCACATCGCTGGCGATGGTCTCGTTGGCCGTGAAGAGGCTCAGATCGGTGTAAATCTTCGCGGTGATCGGATGATAGTTGCCGGTGCCCAGGTGCACATAGGAGCGCAAACCATGTTCCTCGCGCCGCACCACCAAGCTCATCTTGGCGTGGGTCTTCAAGTCGATGAAGCCAAAGACCACCTGTACCCCCGCCCGTTCTAAGTCGCGAGCCCAGCGTATGTTGGCCTCTTCGTCAAAACGCGCCTTCAGTTCCACAAGGGCGGTGACCGACTTGCCGGCCTCAGCCGCCTCAATAAGCGCGCGGACAATCGGACTGTTGTTGGATGTCCGATAGAGCGTTTGCTTGATCGCCAGCACATTGGGGTCCTGCGCCGCCTGATGGAGAAACTGCACCACCACATCGAAGCTCTCAAAGGGGTGATGGACCATGATGTCCTTTTGCTGAATGGCAGCAAAACAGTCGCCGCCATGCTCCCGGATGCGTTCCGGAAAGCGCGCTTTGAAGGGCTCGAACTTCAGTTCTGGGCGATCTGCCGCGACGATTTCTGACAGGGAGCTGAGCGGCAACAGTTCGCGGAAGAGCATGGTCTGTCCGCCGGTCACGGGGACGGCTTCAATGATAAAGTCGTGCAGGTCCTGCGGAAGATCATCATCCATCTCGAGACGAATGACGGAGCCACGCTTGCGCCTCCGAAGCGCGCTTTCAAACAGCCGGACCAGGTCTTCGGCCTCTTCCTCAATCTCAAGATCGCTGTCACGAATGACGCGAAACGCGCCGCCGCCCACAAAGACGTAGCCGGGGAACAGCACGTCAACGAAGCTCTCCACCGTGTGGTCGGTGCGCACGAAGCGGATCGCTTCGCCAGCAACGGAAGGCAGCGCAATGAATTGCGGCATGTTGAGCGCCATGCGGACAAGCCCGGTCATGGTCTTGTCGCCGTTTTTGGCCTGCAGCTTCATGGCCAGCGCAAGCCCCTGATTGGGTATGAAAGGGAAAGGGTGCGCGGGATCGATCGAAAGTGGCGTGAGGACCGGAAATATCTCGGCGAGGAAAAACGCCCGCAGCCACTCGCTTTCTTCCGTGTTCAAACTTTCGGGGGTGACAACCGAGATCTTCTCCTTTTCAAGCTCACCGCGGAGCTTCGACCAGGTTTCGTGCTGCGAAGCCTGCAGCCCGGCCACCACATCATCCACTGCGCTGAGCTGCTCCCTTGGCGTACGACCGTCGTAAGACGGGGTTTCGACGCCCTCATAGATCTGCCCAATCAGACCCGCGACGCGGACCATGAAAAACTCATCCAGATTGGCCGCTGAAATCGACAGAAAGCGCAGGCGTTCGAGAAGCGGGTGCGTCTCGTTCAGAGCTTCGGCCAGCACGCGCCGGTTGAACTCCAGCCAGGAAAGCTCACGGTTCACAAAGCGATCGGGGCGCTGAAGCCATTCCTCCACGCTCAAGGGGGCATCTTCCTCAATGCTGATAATCTGTGCTTGCGTCACGTTCCGCTCCCCTGCCCGACTTTCACTTACGTGTCATAAGACCGGCGCTTGTCAAAATCGTGAAGGTGAACACCGGATCGTCAGCCACCCTCCTCGGCAGAGTAGAGCGCGTCCAGAACACGTCCGGCCAGCGGTCGGGTGATGGGCCTCTTCTCCACGAGGGCAATATGATCCAGTTCAGCCACCACCTGTCCCGCAGCCGCGAGCGACCGCTCCATCCGGTTGACCAGATATTGAACGGTGGCATCGTCAACAGCCATCTGCCGATCCGAGATGAGCTTCCGCAGAACGCTTTCAAGCAGTTGATCATCAGGGGGCTGAATGGTGGCAACTGACGCGGCGCGCAGACGCGAGGCGAGATCCGGCAGCTCGATTGCGAAGGCGTTTGCCGGCTTTCTGGAGGTCACCAGCAGGGTGCATCCTGATTGCCGGACCGCATTGATGAGATGAAATATATTGGTTTCGTTGAACGCAGCTCGATCCAGATCCTCAACCAGATAATGACCGGCCTCCGCAAAATCGGAAGGGCTGAGGGCAGCTGTGTCCAGCAGTTTGGCACCGGAACGATCTACCCAAACCCGTGCCAGATGGCTTTTGCCAGACCCCTCCGGACCGATCAGCATGGCGATTGGTGACGGCCAGTGGGGCCAGGCGTCAACGAATGCTATCGCCGCCTGATTGGCTGGTGCCTCCACCAGATCATCGCGTTCGAATGACGGCTCAAGGCTGATATCCAGCGGCAGCTGCGCAGCCATCAAGCCGCTTCCTCGCCTTCTTCGGTTTCGTCAGCTTTGCCGCTACCCATGTAGAACTCGCTGTTCTCGTAACGCTCGACGCCAAACCGCACCAAAACCCCCAGTGCCGCCGCCACGGGAACTGCAATCAGCAGACCCGTGAAGCCCATCAGCGCACCAAAAGCGAAGAGTGCAAACATAAGCCAAACCGGGTGCAGGCCCACGCTGTCACCAATCAGTTTCGGCTGGAGAATGTTGCCCTCAAGAAACTGCCCCGCAAAGAAGATTGCCGCCGTCGCAGCAATCCAGATAAAATCTGGCCAGAACTGTACGAGTGCAACGCCCACGGAAAGCACAAGACCAAGGATCGAGCCGACAAATGGAATGAAACTGACGAGCCCGGCGAAGAGACCGATCAAAAGGCCAAAGTTGAGGCCGATGAGCGACAGGCCAACGGCGTAAAAGATGCCAAGAATGAGGCACAGGCTGCCCTGCCCGCGGATAAAGCCGGCAATGGCGCCGTTCATTTCGCGGCCGATCCGGCGCAGATCGCCCTTGTGATCGCGTGGCAGAAGCTTGTCGAGGCGCGCCATCATGTTGTCCCAGTCGAGCAACAGGTAGAAGGCAACTACCGGGGTTACGACAAGCAGCGACAGCGAGTTGAACAGGGCCGATCCTGACGAGATCACGCCAACAAAGAATTTGGTGCCAAAATTGGTGATCTGGCCGATCACATCAGGCCCGAACAGTTCGCCTGACAAACCCTCCAGTGCCGTCTCGCCCTCTCCGAACAGACGTTGCACCAAAGCGTTCTCGGACGTCCGCGCCCAATTCACCAACTCCACAAGTCGAGCCCGCAGGTCCTGAATCAGAGTTGGCAGATAGTCGATGAAATTCGCCAGCTGGCTGACCAGAGACGGAATGATCAGAAGCAGCGCAAAGATGGTCATGAACATGAAGGTCACCAGAATGGTCACCGTCGCCCAAACCCGGGACATGCCTTTGCGCTCCAGCCAATCGGCCACAGGGTCGAGCAGATAAGCCAGAGCTCCCCCCGCCAGAAACGGCAGAAGAATGGAGCGAAACAGCCACAGGAAAACCACGGCAAAGATTGCGGCCAGCGTCCAGAAAACAGCTCGGCGTGTTACAACAAAGGCCACGTTGTCGGTGACCTCAGCGACCGGGGTGGTTTTGCGACTTGCTTTCGCCATCTCAAGCGCTCCAGATTTTTCCGCCTGCACGTCCCCGTGCATCGCGCGCGACCGGGGAACGGTCAAGCATATTGCAGTTACCAGCAGAGTTCGTCTTCCGGTTGGCTTTCATGTGGATATGGGCGGGGATAAGTCTTCACAAAAGGCCCACGCGCCGCCGTGTTTGATAAGGCGAGCGCGAGCATGTTGAAGACGACCACTGGTAAAAGTAGCTCGCAAAACACGGCCAATAACCACGGGCACACAAGCTGGGACCCAAAAGATGACGAACGAGACACGCCGTAACGGCCTTACCTATGCGGATGCCGGTGTCGATATCGATGCGGGGAACGCGTTGGTGGAAGCCATAAAGCCTGTGGTCAAATCAACGGCTCGGCCGGGCTCCGATACCCAGCTTGGCGGATTTGGGGGCCTTTTCGACCTCAAGGCTGCGGGCTTTGAAGATCCCATTCTGGTTTGCGCCAATGATGGCGTTGGCACGAAGCTGAAGATTGCCATCGAAGTTGGCCACCACTCGACAGTTGGCATCGATCTGGTCGCCATGTGCGTGAACGACCTCGTCGTCCAAGGTGCTGAGCCGCTTCTGTTTCTCGACTACTATGCCACCGGCAAGCTGGATGTGGAGGTTGGTAAAGCCATCATCGCAGGCATCGCCGAAGGATGTCGACAGGCCGGTGCCGCGCTCATTGGCGGGGAAACGGCAGAAATGCCGGGCATGTATGCAGGTGACGATTACGACCTGGCGGGCTTTGCTGTGGGCGCTGCTGAGCGCGGAACACTGCTTCCGAACGCCGACCTTCAGGCAGGAGACGTTGTGCTTGGCCTGGCTTCATCCGGCGTACATTCCAACGGCTTTTCCCTCGTCCGCAAAATTGTTGAAGGTGCCGGGCTTGATTGGAGGAGCCGTTGCCCGTGGGATGCATCACGTTCGCTGGGCGAAGCGCTGCTGGAGCCCACCCGCATCTACGTGAAGCCCCTCCTGGCCGCTATCCGGAAGACCGGCTCGGTCCGTGCGATGGCTCACATTACGGGCGGCGGCTTTGTCGAGAACATTCCTCGGGTCCTGCCTTCCAACCTCGCGGCGGAGCTCGACGCCGCACACCTGCCCGATCTGCCCGTGTTCGACTGGTTGTCCAAAACCGGAGGCGTTGCCCGCCGCGAAATGCTGCGGACATTCAATTGTGGTGTGGGCATGGTGGTCGTGTGCCCTGCTGACGACGTGGGACAGGTGAGCGAAGTTCTCGATGCGGAAGGCGAACGCGTCGTGCAGCTGGGCAGACTGGTAGAGCGGACTGGCGATGCCGTCATCCTTCAGGGTGTGGAGGGATGAGTACAGATCGAGTGCGCATCTGTGTGCTCCTGTCTGGCCGGGGCTCAAACTTCGAAGCCATTCTCAAAGCGTCTCAAGCTGATGATTACCCAGCCGAGATCGTGCTGGTTGCCAGCGACCAGCACGCCGCGACGGGATTGGAGACAGCGCAACGGGCTGACATTCCATCACTGGCTCTACCCCCGAAAAACTATGCTTCGAAACAGGCTCAGGAAGACGCTCTGCACACCGTGCTCAGCCAACACGGCGTGGAGTTGATCGTTCTTGCCGGTTACATGCGGCTGCTGTCATCGCAGTTTGTCGAGCGCTGGCCCAATCGTATCCTCAACATTCACCCCAGCCTGTTGCCAGCCTACCCCGGACTGAACACGCACAAGCGGGCGCTGGCGGACGGCGCAGAGGTCCATGGGTGCACGGTACACATCGTGGATCGCGGAATGGACACCGGGCCAATCCTTGCCCGGTCGCAGCTCAACATTGACGCACAGGACGACGAAGACAGTCTCGCCGCACGCGTGCTGAAAATGGAGCACAGGCTGTACCATCGGGTGATTGCGGACTTTTGCGATCGCATGCGAGGTGTTAACTCGGTATCGACAGAGGTGTAATAAGACCAAAAGCCTCGCTGAACGATGCCCCAAGGCGGCCGCCTAGATAGGATACACCATGCCTGCTCATCCAACTGTCAAAACGGCAACTCTGACAGCAGCTCTGCTGGGGGTCTTGTTCGTGCCAGCCCACGCTGCCGGAGGCGGGTCGCTTTCAATTGTCGAGAAAGTGCTGCGAACAGACCCGAGCCTGCCCCTGCCCACCTGTGAAAATCAGCGGGTTCTCGGCAAGGTTACCCGCGATTTCAACTGGTCAGAGCGCAACACGTGGCACCGCGGTTTTGAGATCGAGTCGGTCAGCCATCCGCAGGAAAAAGGCATCGACACACGTGAAGATGACTATGGCGACGTGCCTCTTGTCCCCGCCCGTTACTGCGAAGTGACGGCGCATATGACCAACGGCCAGCGCTACTCCATGCACTATATCATCGAAGCGAAGACGAGCTTTGTCGGAGTGAACTGGGGCGTCGAGTTTTGCGTCCACGACCTCGACCCATTCTACACATTTGGTGGCTTCTGCCGCGCAGCGCATCCGCCCAGATAAGTTGGTGTTCAAGAGGCCATGAGCCGTAACACCATTCTTGGAACGCTCGTTGCTCTGGCTTTTGGGGCATTGGGAACCTGGCTCGGCGTCGATCTTGGAGCCATTGAGGACGCGCTCTTTGTCGACAATCAGGCCCAGGCCGAGAACGTCGCCACCAGCAGTTCTGCCGATGCGGACGCGGACTTTGACTTCTACCTTCTGGCGCTAAGCTGGTCCCCCACCTTTTGTTCCGATAGCGGTGGCAGGAGCCAACAACAATGCGGACCGGGAAAGCGCTACGGCTTCATCACACACGGCCTTTGGCCGCAATATGAGCGAGGCTATCCCGAAAGCTGTCAAACTGGGCAGCGTCGGGACGTGTCGTCATCAATTCAGGATCAGATGCTGGACATCATGCCTGACCGGGGGCTCATCGGGCATCAATGGCGCAAACACGGCACTTGCTCCGGCCTCAGCCAGCGCGACTATTTCAACAAGGTGCGCGCTGCCACCCGGTCCATCACTGTGCCAAAGCAGTTCCGCACTCCTGATCGCGAACGACGCCTGTCCGCCCGTGACATGGAGAACGCTTTCGCGGCAGCCAATCCAGATCTCGATTTCAACAAGATGGCCATCCGCTGCGACCGGGGCCGCGTCAGGGAAGTGCGCATCTGTCTGACAAAGGCGCTGGAGCCAAGAGTTTGCCGGGAAGTGGATGCAAGAGGGTGCCAACAGCAAAATTTGAGACTGCCAGTCCCAAAATAAGACCAAAACCAGCGAAACGCCAATTGCCAAAGGGTTTGGCAGGGCCTATCTGCAAAGCCTCTCCGGGTTAGTGGGTCCTCATGGCATATCTCCTTCTCGTCGTCGGTTTCGTCGCACTGGTGTTCGGTGGCGAGATGATGGTGCGCGGTGCTGTGGGCATGGCGACCAAATTGAACATTCCACAAATTGTGGTGGGCCTGACCGTCGTTGCCTTTGGCACGTCGGCGCCTGAACTCTTTGTCTCTCTTGATGCCGCACTGTCGGGGGCTGCCGGCATTGCCGTCGGCAATGTGGTTGGCTCCAACGTTGCCAATGTTCTTGCCGTCCTTGGCCTGCCGGCGCTCATCATCGCATCCACAACGCCTTCTAAAGGTCTTGGCCTGAACCTCGCGGTCATGGTCGGCCTTTCCCTGCTGTTGCTTGCTGCAATGGCGACCGGCGAGATTGGACGGGGTTGGGCCTTGGTTTTCCTGGCCTGTCTGGTTGGTTTCCTCTGGCTTCAGTATCGCGAAACGATGGCCGCCCGCGCCCGTGGCAAGACCGGCGGAGTGGATGAAGAACTGGAAGAGGTTTCCGAAGACGTGCCATCGAAGGGCTGGGCCATCGCGGGGCTGCTTCTGGCGGGGTTGGTCGGCCTTCAGGTGGGAGCCAATCTGATCGTCGACTCATCGATTGAGATTGCCCAGGCATGGGGCGTGTCAGACGCCGTCATCGGCGTGACAATCGTTGCCATCGGCACTTCCCTTCCAGAAATGGCAGCATCGCTGGCATCGGCGCTCAAGGGCCGAAGTGCACTCGCATTGGGCAATATTGTCGGGTCGAACATCTTTAACATCGCCGCCATTCTGGGCGTGACGGCAATGGTCGTGCCCATTCCGGTCGATCCGCATCTGATGCGCTTTGACGTTTGGGTCATGCTGGCCGCTGCGGCCCTGCTGTGCGGACTGTATTTCTCAAAGATCAAGGTCGGACGCGGTTTGGGCGTTGCCTTCATTGCGGGATACGTCGCTTACCTTGCAGCGACGCTGTATCTCGGGTGACCCGTTGAAGGCGCTGGTCACAGGCGCATCGCGCCGAATTGGCGCCGCTATCTCGCAAGACCTGGCAAGGCACGGGTGGCGTCTGGCGCTTCATCACTATTCATCGCACGAAGAGCTCGCCCAGCTTGTTGCTGAACTTCCCGGTGGAGCAAACACGCACCACATCGTTCAGGCCAACTTGTCAGAAGCTGACGAGACCAAGAGACTGTTCGCAGATGCATGGGACGCGCTGGACGGCATCGACCTCATCATCAACAACGCCTCCGTTTTCGAGCCGGACGAAGCAGACGATCTCAAAATGGATTTGTGGGATGACCATTTCGCCGTTCATCTGAGGGCGCCGACGCTTTTGAGCGAAGCTCTGGCACAGCGCCACAAACCCGGTGAAGATCGTTTGATCGTCAACATGATCGATCAGCGTGTTTGGGCTCTGACCCCACATTTCTTCTCCTATACATTGTCGAAATCCGCTCTTTGGACGGCCACCCAAACCATGGCCCAGGCTTTTGCGCCCCGCGGTCTGCGCGTGAACGCCATTGGCCCTGGCCCGACATTGCCCAATCCGCGGCAGGACCAGTCCGACTTTGATGCACAGGTTCAAGCCTTGCCAATGGGCAGCGGACCGTTGCTCGACGAGTTCGGCGCCACCATCCGCTATTTGTGGGAAGCCAAGTCCGTCACCGGACAAATGATCGCTCTGGACGGTGGCCAGCACCTCGCGTGGGAAACTCCAGACGTGACGAGCGGGCGCGAATAAGCCAAACCGCAGGCATGACCGAAAGCGGAACCGGCAAAAGCTACTTCAAGAAGTCAGAGCGCGGGCGAAATCGTAAAAGGCGGCCCGCAGCACGCGGACGCAAGGTTGGCAGAGGGTTGCAGCCTCGGCTGGCAACCGAAGCCGAGCACACGATGCAGGAAACACCGGAGTTCGCAGACCTTGAAGAAGCAGGGGCAGGAAGCCAGTTTTCTTCCATGACCAAACCAGATGATTCTTCCTTGATGCCTGAAGACGAGGATACCGAACCAGCGACGGATGTCGGCGGTGACGCCGCATCCTTCAGCACGCCCAAGCCGCGCATGAAGGATATCGTTTGGCAGGAAGGCACGCCGCCTGTGGCGGGGCGCCGGGGGCCTGACGTCATCAAGGATTTCGTCTCGCGCCTGCCCAACGCTCCCGGCGTCTATCGCATGATCGATGGTGACGGCGATGTCATGTATGTCGGCAAAGCCAAGTCGCTCAAAAAGCGTGTCGCAAACTACGCCGCTGGCAAAGGACATGGGGGCAATCGCACGGCTCGAATGATCGCTGCCACCGCGACCATGGAGTTTGTGACGACCCGTACCGAGACGGAGGCTCTGCTTTTAGAGGCAAACCTCATCAAACGGCTGCGCCCGCGCTTCAACGTGTTGATGCGGGACGACAAGTCCTTTCCATACATTTTCCTCAATGACGACCATGACTCACCGGGACTGTTCAAGCACCGGGGTGCGAGGAACCGCAAGGGAAGTTACTTCGGACCATTCGCTTCCGCCGGCGCGGTGACAAGAACGGTCAACGCCATGCAGCGGGCGTTCATGATCCGCACCTGCACGGACTCCGTCTATGACAGCAGAACGCGCCCCTGCCTTCTGTATCAAATCAAGAGATGCGCAGGCCCGTGCACCGGCGAAATCAGCCCCGAAGGCTATGCCGAGCTTGTGAGCAACGCGAAGGATTTCTTGTCTGGCCGCAGCCGCAAGATCACAGACACGCTGTCCAAGAGCATGCAGGACGCGGCTGAAACGATGGATTTCGAGAGGGCGGCCGTCTATCGCGACCGCCTCTCGGCCCTCGCCCACGTATCCGGCACCCAGGGCATCAATCCGCAGGGCATTGAAGAAGCCGATGTGTTCGCCGTGCATCAGGCAGGCGGTCAAACCTGCATTCAGGTCTTCTTCTTTCGCACGGGCCAGAATTGGGGCAACCGTGCCTACTTCCCTCGCCATGACAAGAGTGTGGAAGCGCCAGAGGTGTTGGGGGCGTTCCTCGCCCAGTTCTATGACGACAAACCCGTGCCGCGCATGGTGATGCTCTCAGAGCCGATAGAAGAGAGCGAACTCCTGGCCGATGCCCTGTCTGAAAAAGCGGAGCGTAAGGTGCAGATCCTGGTGCCTCAGCGCGGCTCCAAGCGCGATGTGGTGGACCATGTGTTGCAGAATGCCCGCGAGGCGCTGGGCCGCCGCATGGCAGAAACCTCCTCACAAACGAAGCTGCTGGAAGGTGTGGCGGAAGCATTTGGCCTGGAAGACACGCCCAAGCGCATTGAGGTTTACGATAACTCCCACATCATGGGCACCAATGCGGTGGGTGGCATGATCGTCGCCGGGCCCGGCGGTTTTCTCAAAAACCAGTACCGCAAGTTCAACATCAAGTCGGAGGACCTGGTGCCGGGGGATGACTTCGGCATGATGCAGGAGGTCATGACCCGTCGTTTTTCACGCCTGGTCAAGGAGCACGGCTCGCGCGACGAGCAGAAGTGTGATGAAGACGGTGTTGGGCCTTGGCCGGACCTCATCCTCATCGATGGCGGCCTTGGTCAGTTGAACGCCGTTCGGAAAATCCTGTCCGACCTCGGAATTGAAGATCAGGTGCCTATGGTGGGCATTGCAAAGGGCCCGGACAGGGATGCCGGTCGGGAGACCTTCTTCATGCCTGATCGTGAGCCCTTCAAGCTCCCCATGCGCGATCCGGTTCTCTATTTCACCCAGAGGTTGCGGGATGAGGCGCACCGCTTCGCGATTGGCACGCACCGGGCGCGACGGACCAAGGAATTGGTCAAGAACCCGCTCGACGAGATCGCCGGCATTGGACCGACGCGCAAGAAGGCGCTCCTGAACAATTTTGGTTCCGCTAAGGCTGTTGGGCGTGCCAGCGAGGCCGATCTTAGGCAGGTGGAAGGCATATCAGCCCAGATGGCCCAGCAGATCTATGCCCACTTCCATGAAAACTAGTCCGGAAGCGATGGTAAGGGCAGGAATGGTGCCAAAGCGAAATCTGGTGTCTTGCAAATGCAATCTGCGCCTGTTTCTGTGAACCCATGAGCGAAAGCAGCCAACACACTGGCCAGCCGATGAGCGCCGCCATGCGTGAACGAAAGTTTGCGTTTTCGCTGCCGAACATGCTCACCTATGGCCGAGTTGCAGCCATCGGGTTGATCGTTGCTGCCTATGCGCTTGTGACCGACTTTGCCAACAATGACACGGCCCGCCTGACGGCTGCGTTTGTCTTCCTCATTGCCAGCGCGACAGACTTTTTCGACGGTTACTACGCCCGCAAGTGGGATATGGGGACGGCGCTCGGCAAGATGCTGGATCCCATCGCCGACAAGATGCTGGTGGCTGTTGTGCTGCTGATCCTTTGCGCTGATGGCACGATATCGGGATGGCAAATCCTAGCGCCTGCCCTCATTCTTTGTCGGGAGTTCCTGGTGTCCGGGCTGCGGGAGATCGCCGGTGGCGCGAAGGGTGTCACATCCGTCACCCAATTGGCCAAGTGGAAAACGACAACGCAGCTCATCGCTCTGCTGCTGCTTCTGGCGGGCCCGGTTTGGGCCGTCTGGCTTACAACCACAGGTATGGTGCTTTTGTGGGTCTCAGCGGGTCTGACGCTCTTCACGGGTTACGATTATCTGTGGAAAACCTTGGCCTATCTGACCCGCGAGGCGGACTGACTATGTCGGGCACAACCGAAATCAACGTGCTCTACTTTGCACGCCTGAGAGACAAGATTGGCCTCGAAGGTGAAGCCATTGCCTTGTCGGACGAGGTGGGCACGGTTGGTGACCTGTTCGCCTTACTTCAGAACCGAAGTGATGCACACGCATCCGCTCTGGCAGACGATGTGTCCATTCGTGCTGCGGTCGATCAGCAGCACGCTGACATGGAAACCCCATTGAGCGGTGCACGCGAAGTGGCGTTCTTCCCACCCATGACTGGCGGATAGCGCTGCACTCCATGGCAGAGATCGTCGTTCAGGTGGATAAAACCACACCCGTCATCAGCGATTTGAGCGAGCTTCTTTCAGCAGCCCAGGATGCTGCAACGGGGGCTGTTGCGACCTTCACCGGAGTTTGCCGGGATGAAGGCGGAAAGCTGGAAGCGCTGGAACTCCATCACTATCCCGGTATGGCCGAAAAACAGCTGGAAGCGATTGCTCAGAAAGCGCTGGCCGATACTGGCGCAACCGCGCTTGCCATTCACCATCGACATGGACTTGTTCCCGCGGGGGAAGCCATCGTTGCCGTCATCGCCGCGAGTGCCCACCGAAAGGCGTCTTTGGAGGCCGTCGGTTTCGTGATGGACTTTCTGAAAACGGACGCACCGTTCTGGAAGCGCGAGATCTGGAAGAATGGCGAGACGCGTTGGGTTGAGGCCAAACAGAGCGACGATGAGGCCCGGGCACTGCGTGTTTTGCAGAGTTAACTCGCACACTGAGACGGGCACAAGCCGGTGTTGCAGTTGATCTTGCGTCTACAATCGCGCAAACCAGAACAAGACTGGAACATCTGACGAAGCGACCCGAGATGCCCGAAGGCCACACCAAGAGCGAACGCGCCGAATTCGAACGGCGAGGTCTCATGCTTGTGCTGTCTTCACCGTCGGGCGCGGGCAAGAGCACCCTCGCCCGCAATTTGCTGGACAGCGACCCGGACATCAGCCTTTCGATCTCAGCAACAACGCGTCCTCGCAGGGGCAGCGAAATTGATGGCGTGCATTACGACTTTGTCAGCGAGACAGAGTTCAAACGCATGACGGAGAGTGATGCGCTTCTCGAGTTTGCCCACGTGCACGGAAATTACTACGGGACGCCAAGGGATCCGGCTGAGAAGGCGATGGCCGAGGGCCGGGATATCCTTCTCGACATCGACTATCAGGGCGCGCTTCAGGTGTTTGAGAAAGCCCGTGGCAATGTCGTCAGCATCTTCATTTTACCACCATCGATGGCAGAACTGCGCAAAAGACTCATCAGGCGGGCAGAAGACAGCGACGAAGTGATCGAACAGCGCCTGGCCAATTCGCGCATTGAGATGGCGGCCTGGGACAAATATGACTACGTCATCGTCAATCGAGATCTGAGCAAGGCATTCGAAGAAGTGCGGTCCATACTCACCGCCGAGCGTTTGCGCCGCGAGCGAAGGCCGTCGCTCTTCAGCTTTGTTGAAGAGTTGCAGAAGGCCGACGTTTAGGGTCAGGACCTTAGCGGCTCACGGCGTTTGCCACAGCCACAAATTCCTCAACGCTGAGCGTCTCGCCCCGTCGGGTGGGGTCGATATCAACACTTTCCAAAAGCTCAGCCCCACCCAGCGGCTTCAGGCTCGCCCGAAGCATTTTTCGTCTCTGCCCAAAGGCGGCGGCCGTGACTCGCTCAAGGGACTTCAGATCACACAGCATTGGCTGCTCCCGGGGCGTCAGATGAACGATAGCGCTCGTCACCTTGGGAGGCGGGTGAAACGCCTTGGGGCTAACCTCGAACATCAGGCTCGAATGCGCTCGCCAGCCCGCCAGGACGCTGAGGCGGCCATAGGCAGACGATCCGGGTTCAGCGACGATGCGTTGTGCCACCTCGCGCTGGAACATCAGCGTCAGCGCCGTCCACTTCGGCGGCCAGACGGGCTGCGTCAGCCAGTTGAGCAAAAGCTGGGTGCCAACATTGTATGGCAGATTGGCGATGACTGCGTAGGGTTCGCCATCAAACAGACCATCATGGTCGATGCTGAGCGCGTCTCCCGAAACAAGCTGTAGGCTTCCAGGATAGTGAGCGCCCACCTGCTCAAGTGCCGGATGGCAACGTAGATCCGGTTCGATGGCCACGAGCTTCGCTGGACCACGGGCGAGAATGGCGCGGGTGAGGCCACCTGGTCCCGGGCCGACTTCGAGCACATTACGACCTTCAATATCACCCGCAGCGCGGGCGATGCGCCCGGTGAGGTTGAGATCAAAGAGAAAGTTCTGACCGAGTGATTTCTTGGCGCCAATCCCATAGGTCTCCACCACCTCTCGCAGGGGTGGAAGGCCATCAGGCTGATCGGCGCTCATGAAAAGTGTACGCGCACGAGCGGTTGGCGATCAGCGGATTACGGCGCGTTCACGCAGCTCGGCAAGATATTTGTCGGCAGCTTCTTCCGCTGCCTTTCCACCCTCGACGCCAAGTTCAAAACCCGGCTCGGCACCATCAGCGCGACCCAGGCTCGCCTTCCGGCAAACTGCGATAAACTCGGCACCGCGGTCGGTCTTGCGCACCGTGGTGACGCCACCCTCGGGCGTGCCAACGATGAATTTCTTCCAGTCCGCCGGCAGCCTTTCTTCCTGAATGCGGCCGAGAGAACGGACCACCACGTTCTTGTACGGAGCGGCCTGACCCAGAGTGGCATCACAACTCGTGAAGCCTGCACGCATCGTCTTGGCTTCAGCGATGGATTTGGAGGTAGAGCGGTTGGTCGCGAAAAAGACCACCTGCTGTAGCACATATTCATTGGTCTGCGCGCGCTTGGACGACTGGAAGAGCGCCTCGTTAATGTTGCGTGGTCCACCGCCCGCGCCGCCGCCCAGCCTCGTTCCGACCAGCGCGTTCCAGGCAATCTGGGCGCGAATGAAGTCTTTGAAGCCTCGGACCCCAACGCCGGATTGATTGAGGACCTGGCTCAACTGCCGTTGAGACAGTTTGTTGTTCCGCGCAAAGGTGGCAAAGGCGCCATCCACACGGGATTCGGGCACGCGAACATTGCGCCTGTCGGCTTCATTGAGCTTAAGGGCTTCCTCAATCAGCTCTTCTTTGGCCAATGCATTCAAATTGCCCCGCTTGCGCTGCAGCCTCAGCAGGGCCGCTCGGCGACGGACATCATTATTGGTGATGGCGCGACGGTCCACGGTTGCAACGATCTTGGTGGCTGCCGTTGCCGTCGAGAACACGAGGCCGGACGATGTTGGAGAGGCACCCAAACCCAAAGCAAGGCCCAAAGCCAAAGAGGCTGCTAGCACGGGGCGGCTGATGTTTGATTTACGCATGATACATCTCCAGGACGTCAGCCAAATTCAGTCGGATTGGCCATTTGCGTGTTTCTTATCGGTCATTTCGGCAGAATGATGAAGGGCTTTCCGCCGCTTGGGTAAAGTCTGCTTGAGCACGGGCCACGATCACTCAGGCTAGTCGAACGGAAACAGTCGAACCTCAAACTCGAAGCTCTGATTGATCTGGTTTGTCGTATAGCCGGGCTCTTCACGACTGTAGGTGACACCAAAGTAACCCGCATCTGCCTGATAGCCCAGAAGGGCATTTGATGTAACGAAGGACCCGCCAGAGAAATCATAGCTGGCTCCGAGACCAAAAACCCAGTTCTCCGTCAGGTTTGCCCGCATTGAACCGGACAGTTCATGCCGGTCTGAAACAAAACCTAGAAGAGGTTGAGCGTCTACAAACGTGTATCCAAGACCCAGTTCCAGGTCCTTGGAATAGAGCGTTCCTTCGACCTCGGCCCGAGCCAGACGGGAGCCGTGCTGATCATAGCGCAGACGCGCATCAACCGAGGCGACGTCGCTGAAGCCGACGCTCAGGCCAGCCACAAAGTCCGACAAGGTGGTTTCGAGACCCGACTGTGAGGTGGAGTTCGCAATGTCCTGAACGGCGTAGGAATTTCTGCCTGCAACGTGCCACGACTGCCCTGCGATTGCCGCAAGGCTCAAACCGTTGTCAAAAGATGCGGAATAGCGAAGACCGTAGTTGAGGCGGGTTCCGCCCTCGACCCGATCCACGGCATTGAACTTGTCGCGGTCAAACAGCGACGTTGAATCGAAGATGATCGAGTGCGCATCGTTGTTGGGCAGTTGTCCGGCTATGCGCTCGTTGGGCCTCACGTAGAGCTGCGCGACCGGTTCAATGATGTGGGTGCTGCCGGGGGCGCTCACCAAAAGCGGGTAGGATACCTCGAGCCCTGCTGTGACCATACCGGTTGCGCCGGCATCAGCGTTCGCAATCCCCGCCGCCGTGCTAGTTTGGTAGGAATAAACATCGCCGCGAGCCGCCAGCAACGGCTTGAACACCATGCCACCGCCCGTGAACTTAGCCGACCAGATGAACTCGGAGGCCAGACGCCCGGCGCGTCCCTCGAGACCCTCAAATTTCACATCGCCAGGTACGTTCTGCGCGTCCTGCGCATCGCGATACATGTTCGAGCCGCGGGCCGTGAACTGAAGACGACCCCAATCTCCTTCGGCCAAAGTCTTTTCGTAAGTCAGCTGTGGCGTAACGAGCGCCTGCCGATCCTGAAAGTCAAAACTCTCCTGAACGAGGAACTGATAGCCGGACAGATCGAAGTAGCTCGTGCCCTCAAGGCCCGTCAGTGAGACGTTGTTGGTGAGAACTTCGTCCTGATAGCCCCGCACACCATAAGTTCGACCAAAAGTGCGATCCGACTGCATGACGATGTTCCAGTCGAAAGCCCAGTTCGTCCCGGGCTTGAACTGACCGGTGGTGGCTATCAATCCGCGCCAGCGCTTTCGTGAATCCACAGAACCAGGACTGAACGCACCGGGCGTCAACTGATAGATGCCGGCCGAGCGAAGAGTATAGGTGCCGGTTCCCAGGGGCGTGTCGTCAAGGCGCTGGCGAAACTCGGTGTCGAGCAGAAAACCCTGCCGGGCGAAAGCGGTGCCGGCAATGGTCAGGTCCGTACGGTCGGAAAGCACCATGAAGTATGGGATGCCAACCGATGGTCCCCGCTCATCGGAATAACCAAATTCAGGGCGCAGAAAACCGGTGGAGCGGCTGATGCGGGGGTCGGCGTGCCGAAAATATGGAAGGGTCGCGATCGGCTGTCCGAAGAGAGCAAAAGTCGCGTCGCGATAAACGACGGTTGCCTCGTCCTCGTCGATGATGATCGTTTTAGCCCTGAGGCTCCAAAGAGGCGGCTTGTCGCGATTTGCTTCACAAACCCGGCACGGACGATAGTAGCCGTCCTGAAATTCGTAGCGCGTGTCGGAAACTCGCTCCCCGCGCGTGGCCTGGAACTCGCCATACTGTTGAGTGCGAAGCTCGACCGCTTCCACGAACCCTCGGGAGAAGTCGTCCGTGACATCGATAACCTGGGCCCGCAACACGTTGCCCGAGCCATCAAACAGTTCAACGTTGCCACGCGCTTCCACGCGCCCCGTATTGCGGTTGTAAATCACCCGATCCGCAACGAGGCGATTGCCCTGATAGAGGATATCCACACCGCCGACGGCTTCTATCTCTTCGGTCGCGCGGCGATAGATGAGTTGGTCCGCTTCCAGCGCCAATTGATCGTTGGCCGTTATCACTGTCGGTTCGGACGGTAGCGTCGACTGAGCGCGCGCCTGGTGGCCGGGCACCGGGGCTGCCACAGAGGTCATCAGACATGCAAAAGCGAGCGCAGCAGGCAGGCTGAGCGCTCGCAACCGGCTCGTCGATGTCCGTGGCCAGCGGCCCATACCCTCACCTACTCGGCCATCTTTGGCAGCCATACACGCTGCCGAGCCGCTATCCATCTTCTTGGTAGAGCAGGACGGTCCCTGCCCCCAAGATCACGACAGTCAGCGGCACCCAGACCGCAACTCCAGGAGGCAGAGCTCCAGCCCCCCCGAGACCGTCGAAAATCTCTACCAGAACATAAAACAGAAATCCCCCTATCATACCACCCAGAACCATGGTGTCGTACCGGCCGAAACGCCCGAATTTTAGCGAGATGGTTGACGCAACAATAACCATCGCCACGAAAAAGAGCGGAGTCGCCAGGGCAGTCTGAAATGCCTGGTCGTACGGGGCGCGGGACAGACCCGCAGATTCGGCCAGATCAGCCGCTTCTTTGAGGTCAAACAGCGATAGTCTGTCCGGCGACTGGGCCTGCGCACCCAGGCGCGTTTCATCGGCATCGGTTGACTGTACGAACTGTCCAACCTTTTCCGGCGCCTGCCCTTCCCGGGCCAGAACAGCGTTCGTCAGCACCCATCGACCGTCCGAATAGACAGCGCGCGGAGCTGTGGCACGCAGCGTGATGGCGCCATTGGGCGCCAGACGAATGATGGTTACACCCGCCAGATAGCGCCCCTCATTGGTTTGACCTCTGTGGCCGATCAACAGGGAGTTGGGGCCATCGGACTGGCGTGACCATCTGGCCTGCTCTTCCAGATTGATCTGAGGTGCCAGATCCGCCCCCCGGGCAAGCGCCGCCTCCCGCTCAGTGCTTTCCTGAGACCAGGACGCGAAGGGTCCGACAATGAGAGCCGAGAATGCTCCCATCAGAAGCGCAACGACGAGAAGTGGCGCCAGAAACCGCCATACTGACAACCCCGCAGCCCGAATGACCACCAGTTCGCGGCTGCGATTGAGACCAATCAGAGCAAAAATGGCCGTCAGCAGCATGATGAAGGGCAAAACGGTCTCAAGGACCACAATCGACCGCCGGAGAGACATCCACAGCATCGGCAGCGCACCACCCAGAAGAACATTCATCTCCTCCCGAAGCAGCTCTACGGAATCGATCATCATCACAAGCGCCAGAACACCAACCGTCAGCATGGCGAACAGACGAAGCGCGCGACCTGCTAAGTAGAATGAAAGAGTGCGGCCCATCAGTTCAGCTCCGCAGCACGCCGACCGGTGATCCGGGCCACGAGCGACGCGGCCCAGGCTCCCGAAGCATCGCGGAAACGCACCCACGGCTTGGCCAGCCACAAGGGCAATTCCATCGGGTGCGGACGCAGGAAGCCGTATAGAAAGAACGCTGCCAGGGCCGTGGGGAAAAGAAACGGCAGCGGGTAGAGAGCGGCATGAAGATTGGCAATTGCCAGGCTGGCCCATCCGCCAGCGCGCGCGGCGCCACATATCAGAAAGGCCGCAAAGCCGGTGGCAAACCGCCCCTGACGACCCGTCGTTGGTCGTGCCGCAAAAAACAGGCTCGCAGCACCAAATGCCAGTGCCCAAAAGGGTGCAGAGAAGCGATCAAGGAGTTCGCGCCGCACCTGCGCGTCGGTGTCACGGAAGAGCGGATCGCTCAAATCCCGGTCCAGAAGCTCGCTGATGTAACGGGCATTGAGCGCAAAACCACGGACCCGCTGGGTTGCTAAAAGAGACGTGAAATCAAAAGCGTAGGACTCGAATTCGACGATGGATGAGCCAACGCCTGCCGCATCTTCACCACCGACCGGAATGCGGTGGATTTCCCCATCGGCCAGGGCCAGATACGCACCACCATCGCGCTTCACCACCGCACCGCGACGCGCGTAGTAGATGAAATGCGTTGTCGGATCTCGCTCGTCCGAGATGAAGATCTCGCCGAGAGTCTCCCTACTTTCAAGCGTGCCGATATGCACCGTCAGGCCGTCAGTCAGCTGCCGGAATTCACCCTTCTGGAAGATGGAGAAGATCAGATCCACGCTGGCATTTTGGGTGCGCTGTTCAAACGAGCGCATCGACGCCGGTCCCAGCCATACGGACAGCAAGCCCGAGGCCACAAATGTGAGGAGCGAAAGCACCAGCACCGGCTTCCATATGCGTGAGCGGGGCAGGCCTGCTGAGTCCGCGATGACGAGTTCCGCGTCGCGGTTGAGGCTGGCAAACGCCTGAAGACCACCGATCAGCAGCGCAAAGGGCAACAGCACAGCAGTGATCAGCGGCAGTGTGAGAAACGTCAGCCCCAAGAACTCCAGAGCTGGCGCGGCTCCGGCGGCAAAAAATGCGTCACCCCGCGCTGCCCATACGATCCACAAAATGCCGTCGAGAGCCAGGAGCACCAGAGCCATGGCCGCCAGTATGCGGCCAAAGATATAGCGCTCAATCGTTCCCCAAAAACCGGTCATGACGCGGGCTAGCAGTCACAATTGTGATCCGCAAATACAAGCAGCAACAACATAGCAATTGTGAACCGCATGGGAGCCGGGTTGTGGCCATGGGAACAAAGACCATATGGTTGCGAATATCCCTTCCCGCGCCGCATTGTACTGATGCTGCTGCCTTTCTCATCCGGAGCCTCTATGCCCAAGTCGCTGACCATCTCCTTTGCCGCAGCAAAACTGCCTTCCAGCGGAACACTCTTCGTGCTCGTTGGCGAAGGCTTTACCCACGCGTCCGGCGCGGAGGAATTGCTTGAGGATACGCAAGTGCTTAGGGCCGCCAGCGCCACCGAGTTCAACGGCAAGGCAGGCACGTCACTGGAAATCATGGCGCCCAACGCGTCGCCCGTAGATCGGCTGGTCGTGATGGGCCTTGGCGACATCGACAAAATGACCGAGCAGGACTGGGTGAAGCTCGGCGGCACAATCGCCGGCAAGCTCGGCAAAGCAAAGACAGTTACCATCTTCGGTGATGTCGACGCATCGTCCGCCGCCAACATCGCCTTCGGCGCGAAACTGCGCACCTACGCCTTCGACAAATACAAAACCAAGAAGAAGGACGATGGCAAAGCCAAGAAGATGACCAATGCACGGGTGACAATCGCAACCGGCGCGGTTCAAGCGGCGAAGACCGAATGGTCGAAGCTGTCTGCCATAGCCGACGGCGTTCACCTGGCCCGTGATTTGGTGAACGAACCAGCCAATGTTCTGGGTCCAGTGGAGTTTGCTGCCGCAGCAAAGGGCCTCGAGAAAGTCGGCTGCAAAGTCAGCATTCTTGGCGACAAGGAGTTGGCGAAGCTGGGAATGGGCTCGCTTCTGAGCGTGTCCCAGGGCTCCACCAAGCCAGCACGCGTGGCCATCATGGAATGGAAGGGTGGTAAGGCTCGACAAAAGCCCGTCGCCTTCATTGGAAAAGGCGTCGTTTTCGACACGGGCGGCATATCGATCAAGCCGGGTGCCGGCATGGGGGACATGAAGGGCGATATGGGCGGCGCTGCCACCGTGACGGGCCTGATGCACGCCCTTGCAGCGCGCAAAGCCAAAGTGAATGCCGTGGGCATTATCGGCTGCGTGGAGAACATGCCGGATGGTGATGCTACGCGCCCGGGCGATATCGTGACATCGCTTTCAGGTCAGACCATCGAAATCCTGAACACCGATGCTGAAGGGCGCCTGGTGCTGGCAGACCTGCTTTGGTACGCGGAAGACAAGTTCAAGCCGCAATTCATGGTGGATCTGGCCACGCTCACAGGCGCAATCCTGGTGGCGCTAGGCAGCGAACATGCGGGCCTGTTCTCCAATGATGATGACTTATCCGCTCAGATCAGCGACGCGGGCAAAGCCACCGGCGAACTGGTGTGGCGCATGCCGCTGTCAAAAGCCTATGACAAGCTGATCGACACACCCAATGCCGACATGAAGAATATTGGCGGTCGCATGGCTGGCTCGATCACAGCCGCCCAGTTCCTGCAACGCTTTGTTCGCGACACGCCGTGGGCACATCTGGACGTGGCTGGCACAGCCATGAACGCGCCAAAGAGCGAAATCAGCCAGTCATGGGCATCGGGCTATGGCGTGCGCCTGCTGGACCGGATGGTAGCTGACAATTACGAGGACTAATCGTCAGAGCGCCAGGCAAGGTTCTGGTAAAACCAGTAAGCTTCCCGGTAGTTCTCGATGGCCTTCAGATAGAGGGCTTCGCGCTCTGCGAAGTCTTCCGCCGAAATATGGCCACGGCGCTCAGCCCGGCGATCAGCGCGTTGCTGGCGCTCGATAACACGCCGAATGCTTTCCAGTTCAAGACGGAACGCTTCACGCGTCTGCGGGCTTGCTCCCAAGGACTGGGAGAAGTTCTGGGGTTCGGTGAAAAGGTCGGCCGTAGCATCGCTGGCAAGCGCTTCCATCACTTCGATTCTCGTCTCGCCCGGGCAGGTCAACCCATCATCTGTGAGGCTGCACATGGCGCTGGCGGAGGCGCTTCCCATTTGCGCGCTGCAAAGCAACAAGGCTAACAGTCCGGCTGTTCCAGAGTTGATCATCTTCATAGTCATTCCCCAAGCTAGCGCGGTCTTATGCGCGGCTTAGGCCAAGCTGGCAAGCTTGAGCTAAAAGAGCGGCTGTGTTTGATGGGACCATGCCGACGTCCTCACCGCCCCATCAGGAGACCGAAGTGATGTTCTATCATTTGATGGAACAGCCCTTGGAGATCGCACTGACCGGTCTGCTGGAGCGCAGCCTGCAAAGGGGCTGGAGGGTTGTGGTGGAAGGCAGGGACCGGTCGCGACTTGAGGCACTGGACCAGCACCTGTGGACCTATCGTGCGGATAGTTTCCTGCCCCATGCCATGCAGATACCCGAGACGGACGCCAGCGAGACAGATGCCCACCAACCGGTCTGGTTGACCACTGAAGCGGACAATCCCAACGCCGCCAATGTGAGGTTTCTGATCGATCAGGCTGAGGCGACCGATGACGCCATGCACGACCGCCTCGTCTACATGTTTGACGGCCTCGATATGGAAGCCGTTGGGCATGCCCGCGAGCGCTGGAAGGCGGAGAAGGCGCTGGACCGGAAGCTGACCTACTGGCAGCAGTCGCAAGAGGGTCGCTGGGAAAAGAAGGCTGAAGGTTAGCCCATGAAATATGTAGGCCTCATCCTGCTCATGGGTGGGTTCATCGCCATTGGGGTCCTGCGGATTGTGTTGCCAGCCACAACTGGCTCGGAGATCGCGAACTTCGATGTGTCGTTCGACCCTCTGGAACCCACAACGGTTAACTTCCAGCTTACGCCCGAAGATGCTCCAGTGCACATTCTTCTGGAAGAACTCTATTTTGCAGACAGCAATCTGCATTACACGGGTTTGACGGCCAACCGGCATGCTGTTGGCTTATCCGGCCCCCGCCTGCCGTTGGACGATTACGAAGCGACGATCAAACCGAGCCACTGGGCCGACGACAGTTCGCTGGATGCCGGGCGCCCCTACATTGCGAAGACCAGCGTCACGATCCTGCACGAACCGGCAGAGGGAACCTACATCGCCACCGTTTACGGTGATCAGGACCGCGATCTGGAAACGCGAGCCTTGAGGCTGATCGTTCGAGCCAATGCTTTTACACCGCATCGTCATGCAGAGCTTGCGGCGTTTGCATCGGTGTTTGCGGGCATTGCCGTACTCATCATGACGATGGTCCGTTGGGGTGGCCGCCGCAAGGCAATTGGCAATTCGGAGCCCAGACGGCCAAGATTTGGGCGCCGCGGACGCTAGTTTGGCGATCAGGCCGTCGTCAGAGCCTCCCACTCCTCATACTTCGCCATCCACGTCTCTTCCGTCTCAGCCAGTTGCGCTTCGGCCTGTCCCCGCTGACGGGTCAGCTTTTGTGCCTTTTCCGGATCACGCTCGAAAATGCCTGGATCTCCAAGGCGCTCATCAATCTGCTGCATCTCGTCTCGAAGTTTATCGATCTTGGTCTCCAACTGATCGACCAGCTTTTTGAGAGGCGCATGTTGCTTGCGAAGCTCAGCTGCCATCTTCCTGCGCTCCGCTTTGTTGATGGAGTGTTGAGGAGCGGCTTCAGCGCTGTCTTCCTGCGCACTTTCAGCAAGCTGCCTGGCCTGCGGCCCGCGAAGCAGTTCCCGGCGATAATCATCCATGTCACCGTCCCAGCGCTCCAGCGTACCGTTCCGCACGATCCAGAGGCGATCCATCGTCGCTTCAATGAGATGACGGTCGTGACTGATGAGGATAACGGCCCCTTCATAGTCGTTGAGAGCCTGCACGAGGGCGGCGCGCGTATCGATATCGAGATGGTTCGTTGGCTCATCGAGAATGAGCATATGCGGCTTGTCAAAGGTCACGAGCCCCATGAGAAGCCTCGCCTTTTCACCTCCCGACAGGTCCTTGGCCTTTGTATCCATCTTCTCAGTGGTCAGGCCCATGCGCGCGACACGGGCGCGGACCTTTCCTTCCGGTTCGCTTGGCATGAGACGACGCACGTGATCGACCGGCGTTTCATCAGCGTGGAGATCGTCCAGCTGGTGCTGGGCGAACATGCCGATGCGCAACTTGTCGGCGCGGGTTACGCGGCCACCCATCACATCGAGGCGGTCGCAAAGCAGTTTGGCGAAGGTGGACTTGCCATTGCCATTGGCGCCGAGCAGCGCGATCCGGTCGTCCTGATCGATGCGCGTGTTGATGCCAGCCAGCACCTTGGTGTCGCCGTAGCCCGTGGCTGCGCCTTCCATATTGATGATGGGCGAAGACAGCTGTTTGTCGGGTGCTGGAAAATGCAGCGGCGCGACGGAGGTTTCCACCACCGGGCCAACACTCTCCATCCGCTCAAGCATCTTCAGACGCGACTGAGCCTGCTTGGCCTTGCTGGCCTTCGCTCTGAACCTCTCAACAAAGGCTTCTAGGTGAGCCCGCTGAGCCGCCTGCTTCTCGGCGGCCTTGCCCTGCTGCATGGCTTTTTCAGCACGCATCCGCTCGAAATTGTCGTAATTGCCGGTGTAGAGGGTCAGCTTCTTGCGATCCAGATGGAGGATTGTGTCCACCGAGGAGTTGAGCAGATCCCTGTCGTGACTGATGACGATGGCTGTTCTCGGATATCTCGCCAGATAGTTTTGCAGCCAGAGCGTGCCTTCCAGATCAAGATAGTTGGTCGGCTCGTCGAGCAGCAGCAGGTCCGGCTCTGAAAACAGGATGGCCGCCAGCGCCACACGCATGCGCCACCCGCCAGAGAAGCTACGGGCCGGCCGCTTCTGCGCTTCACTCTCAAAGCCCAGACCGGCGAGAATCTGGGCTGCCCGCGCCTCCGCAGACCAAGCATCGATATCCACAAGCCGTGTCTGAATGTCGGCGATGGCGTTGGGGTCAGTCTCTGTCTCGGAGCGCTTGAGAAGCTCGGTCCGCTCAACGTCTGCCGCCAAAACGATGTCGATCAGAGCATCATCGGTC
>JBCBXA010000024.1:0-35337 GCA_039816825.1 Pseudomonadota bacterium
CGACCTCGACCGGGCCCACGGTCGGGCTCTGTCTTCCCAGAGCCTGCTGCCGGACGTTGTCAGGGCTTCGGAGCGCTTCAAGCGTCTCGCCGCTGATGAGGCGCAGGAGGGAGCCCTAACGGGCACGGCCGGCTCGGGATCGGTGGTTCAGCTCCTGCGCCAGATGAGCGCGCAGCTGGACGAGTTGGCGATCTCGATCCAGACGTCCCGCGAACGCACCCAGTCGCTCTTCGAGGAGGGTGGCGAGCAACTCAGCCGCATGCGGGCGCTTGTTTCCGGGCAGGGGCCTGTGCAGCCGCGGGCAGACAGTTTCGGTGAAGAGGCGGTGCTGTTGTCCGGCGTGATTTCTTCGCTGCAGGAGACATCGATAGCGCCATCGGTTCGCCGGGCTGCCGAGGATCTTTCGCTGGGCTTCATCGCTCCGGTTGCTGACGGATCGTCAGAGGAACTGGCCGATCGTCAGACCGCCGTCATGGCAACGGTCCGTGCGTCGGTGGATGCCCAGAGCCAGGCATTGGCGCAGGCGGCCGATGACATTCTGGCCGAGCCGCGCGTCGATAGCCGACGGTTCGTGCCACTCTCCAGCGCCGAGGCAGTGCTTCGCTACGCCGGAGACTTTGCGCCGTCCTGGGCTGGAGCGATCTCGATCGATCTTCTCCCTGCGGTGCTGGTCCTGATGCTGGGTGTGGCCCACGCCGCCATGCGGCGCGATCTGAACCTGTTGCAACCTGCGGATCGCATCACCGCCGCTGAGATGATGCAGGCTGTCAGCCTCTATCAAACCCTTGAAGGCGCGCGTGCCGCGCCGACCCCACATCCGCAGCCTCACCCACATTCCATGCCAGACAGTGCCACGCCGCAGGACCCTGAGCCGCGACCAGATCCGCAGATGGACGCAGAACCTGCCAGCAAACCCGTTGAAACGCCACGATTGCGGGCCGTCGATGGTGACGGTCAGAGCGGCGGGTCGGCCTAGCATCCATGGCGCTGACGCTCTCCACACCGGCCAATCGAAACGACACGGCGAATGAGCCCGTGCGCACGCCCGTCGTTTTGCGCATCAGCGATGCCATGGTGATGCGTGTCGTTTTTTACGCCTTGCTTGGTGTTACGGCGGTGATCCTCCTGCGGGACTTTCAGGCCATGCGTGCCAGCGACTTCGGTTCGCAACCTGCGCCGGCGGTCCAGCCTGTTCTGCCCGCACTGCCTCAGGTCACGCCCGTCGAGACAGGCGATGATGGTGGCGGCGATGTCCGCCGCGCTCCCGATGTCGTCACTGACCTCGATCAGCTGCGGCAGCCGCTCCTCATCGACCTCGTCAGTGATGGTGTGCTGCGCTTGACCGGCACCATTGAACCGGGAAGCGCGGCGCGCTTTGCTGAAAAGACCGCCCAACAGGCTGAATATGTGCAAGTCGTTGAACTCGACTCACCGGGTGGGTCGGTGGTGGATGCCCTCAACATATCCGAAGCCATTCGGGAAGCGGGATGGAACACGCGCGTTCGGAGTGGTTCCCTGTGCGCTTCGTCCTGTCCGCTCATTCTATCAGGCGGTGTGGAGCGCCGGGTTGGAGATGGCGCGGCTGTTGGCGTCCATCAGGTCTTCACAACGGCGGAAGATGATCGCAGCCGGGCGGACTCCATTTCCGGCACACAAACGCTCACAGCGCGCATCGCCCGCCATCTGGATGCGATGGGCGTGGACGGCCAGGTCTGGGTGCACGCGCTCGAGACACCACCGCAATATCTCTACTATTTTACGCAGGACGAGCTGACCGAGTTGAGCTTGGCGACATCGGTGGATGGCGATCTCTAGCGCACGTCGAAAATGATGGGTCCTGGCACGTGGTCCAGCCGTTGGAGCATTTGCTCCATGTGATGTGGGGCAAGGGCCAGACAGCCTTCCGTTCCCTTTTCAGGATCATCGGGCGCGAGATGGAAGAAAATGGCACTCCCCCTGTTTCGGCTTCGCCGGTGCATGTTCCAGTCGAGGGCAAACATCAGGTCGTAGAGCCTGTCTTTGCGCCAAAGGCGCTCATGGCTTGCCGCGAAGGGCAGCTTCACCGCCCGGTTGTAAGCGGCGTGATCGGGCGCGTCGCACCAGCCGTCCCGTCGCGAGATCGGCCGCAAGCGCTCGGCACGCAAGCGTCGCCTGATTGTCCTGTCTTGCCGGACATGGCCTCGCAGCAGTTCGTACCGGCCAATAGGTGTTGCGCCATCGCCCTCGCGCTTGCGGGCTGTCATGCCCGCCGAGCCCAGGCGGCATGGCCAAGCTTCAGTACCGAGCTGTAAGAGTGCGAGCGCAGGATTTTGGCCGGGTTTCCGCCGCACACGGATGATGACGCTCTTCGCGTCTTTCGACTTGCGATCACGCCCGTTCACAATCGGCTCGCGCTCCTGTGCCACACAAGTGCCATACAATGACGTTGGTTTTAGTAGCCTTTACCGAGCGCTTCGGCCATTGTCGTTCAAAACCAATGACGTCGCCTACCCTGGAGCCTTCCCATGTCCGCACGCAGCATCCTTCTTGTCGATGATGATGACGATCTTCGCGAAGGTCTGATTGAGCAGCTTGGGCTCTATGAGGAGTTCACGATCACGTCTCAAGACACGGCAACCAAGGGCGTTCAGGCCGCACGCGCTGACCATGTCGATCTTTTGATCATGGATGTTGGCCTGCCGGATATGGATGGCCGCGAAGCCGTCAAGCTCCTGCGAAAAGGTGGCTTCAAGTCACCCATCATCATGTTGACGGGCCAGGACACAGATTCTGACACCATCCTTGGCCTTGAAGCCGGTGCCAATGATTATGTCACCAAGCCCTTCAAGTTTGCGGTGCTGCTGGCCCGTATTCGGGCTCAACTGCGTCAGTTTGAGCAGTCGGAAGACGCGACTTTCACGATTGGGCCATACACATTCCGCCCAAGCCAGAAAATGCTGCTCGAGGGTGCGAACTCTAAGATTCGCCTTACGGAAAAGGAAACCGCCATCCTGAAATATCTCTATCGTGCCGAGCGGAAAGTTGTGACCCGCGACGTGCTGCTGGAAGAGGTTTGGGGCTACAATTCGGGTGTGACCACCCACACGCTGGAGACACACGTCTACCGGCTGAGGCAGAAAATCGAAAAAGACCCTTCAAATGCCCAATTGCTGGTTACAGAAGGTGGCGGGTACAAACTCAACCCGTAACGATTCGAAGCCTCGCAGCCATTGGACCGCGATCCCGCTTCGTCCAATTCACGGTCTGGCAACTTGGCACTTGATGACGAAATCGCGCTTTTCGCGCAGATCCCCTTCTTTGCAGGTTTTGAGACCGAGCATTTGAGGTTGCTTGCCTTTGGTGCCGAGAAGCGCCGACTCCGGGCGGGCGGTCATCTGTTCCGTGAAGGCGATCTCGCCGATGGGGCTTATGTCGTCCGTCAGGGAGGGGTCGCCACACGTCATCCGCAGGCAGACTCGCCTGAAGAGCGTATTGAGCGAACTTATCGTCCCGGGTCGATTGTCGAGCCGATGACGCTCATCTCACTTTCAAAGCGCCCCTACGACGCCGTGTGTACTGAAGACACGGAGGTTCTACGCATCTCCCGGGCGCTGTTCGTGCGCATGTTGAGCGAGTATCCGCATCTCGCCGTCATGCTTCGGGATCGGGTGGGTAACGAGCTGAAAGGCTTCATCGGCAAGCTCGACGGCGTGCTTGACCTTCTCGACGACACCGAGGCGTAGTTGGCGCAGTCTAGAAGCTGTAGTCTGCGATGATGGGCACATGGTCCGAGGGTTTTTCCCAGGACCGCGCGTCGCGCAGAAGTTCCATGTCGGTCAGTTTCTCAACCAGCGCCGGCGCGTGCCAGATATGGTCCAGTCGGCGACCGCGATTGTTGGCCGTCCAGTCCTTTGACCGGTAGCTCCACCAGCTGAACAGGATTTCGTCTGGGCCAAAATGTTCTCGCACCGCATCGCGCCAGCCGCCAGCGTCGCGGACCGCGTCCAGCAGTTCCACTTCCACCGGCGTGTGGCTCACCACTTTCAGGAGTTGCTTGTGAGACCAGACATCCTCTTCCCGCGGTGCGATGTTGAGGTCGCCGACAAGAATCGAAGGAATGCCCCCCGCATCGGCCTGGACGGCCTTCATCTGTTCGAGGAACTTGAGCTTGTGGTCGAACTTGGGGTTGATGGCCGGATCGGGCTCGTCACCCCCGGCAGGGACGTAGAAATTATGAATGCGAACAGGGCCTGCGTCGCTGTCGAACACGGCTGATACGTGGCGCGCATCGCCCATTTCGACATAGTCATCGCGTTCGATGGCTCGCAGGGGGCGCTTTGATAGGATCGCCACACCATGGTAGGCCTTCATCCCATGCAGGGCGACGTGCTCGTAGCCGGCGCTCCGAAAAGCCTTGGCCGGAAACTGATCATCCATGCACTTGGTTTCCTGAAGGCACAGAATGTCGGGCGCGTGGCTTTCCAGAAACGTTGTGACGAGCCCCGCCCGCAGGCGCACGGAATTGATGTTCCAGGTGGTGATGCGTGTGGCCATAGCAGTCCTCGGGTCATCTGCGATGCGGAGATGACCCTGCTAGCCGAATGGTCGTGGTTTCGAAAGCGCCAGAAGCGCCGCCACACAGGAAAAGACTAGGGTCTTGACCCTGGGTCCTGACCCTAGCTTCTTGAGGCCCGCACTTCGTCGTAGGGCACTCTGAATACGCTGCGGGCAAATGTGACGCCATCACGCACATCGAACACGAGCACTTGGGTCTCACCGCCCTGCTCATCAATCGTGTTCCATTGGCGCAGGTCGTAGGTGGCGGTATCGAACATCATCTTGATGCGCTGATTGCCGAAAACGGACTTGTTGCCCAGCTCAACAATGGTCAGGCCCTGATCCTCCTGCACGCTTTTGACGGAGTCGGAGTCCAGCGTGATTTCGTTGCCGAGCAGAAGCTTCAGTGGGGTCTTGTTGAGCGGGTAGACCTTCCAATTCTTCAGCTTCTTATTGTGCACGAAGACGCCCTTGCCGTCCGAGATGATGCGGAGCGGATAGCTCTCTTCATACTCGAACCGCACTTTGCCTGGGCGCTGAATGAAGAAACGACCCTCCACCTGACGTCCGCGCGGGTCGATCTGCAGGAAGTTGCCAGTCATGGTTTTGACGCGGTTGAAGTGGGCCGTGATCTCGTTGAAGGCCTGCGTGTTGGCAGCGGCCGGGTTGGCCATGATGGCGCCAAAGGCAGCGCTGAGAGCCGCCGCGCCGCCGAGCGCCAAGGCGTCACGCCGTGTCATGAGAGATTTGGTTTGTGTCGGCACCTGGGGGGTCATCGTCTATCGTCCTTGATTGCCTGCCTGGGGGCTGCGCCTTTACTGGGTGGCGCAACAGTCGGCACTACTCGATACACATGGCCTGACATCGTGGTGGTAGTTTGATCCTTCAATGGCTGAATGTGGATCAGGTTGCTGTTGTTGATCTTTATTGTACGAAATCGTCCTGGGCGCTGTCGGTGGGAACAAGGATTTCGCGTTTGCCAGCATGGTTGGCAGCGCTGATGATGCCTTCTTCTTCCATCCGCTCAATGATGGACGCCGCGCGGTTGTAACCGATGCCGAGCCGCCGCTGCACGTAGGAGGTGGAGGCCTTGCCGTCGCGCAGAACGATGGCCACCGCCTGATCGTACGGGTCGTCGCTTTCCGCCAAATTGCCTGTGCCTGCCGGGCCGGCACCATCGTCGCCCACCTCATCATCGTCTTCCGTGATGGCGTCGAGATATTCCGGCACGCCCTGTGCCTTGAGGTGGTTCACGATCTGCTCGACCTCATCATCGTCCACAAATGCGCCATGGACGCGCTGGGTCTTTGATCCGTTGGCCATGAACAGCATGTCGCCCATGCCCAGAAGCTGTTCAGCGCCCTGCTCGCCGAGGATGGTGCGGCTGTCGATCTTCGATGACACAGAGAACGAAATCCGTGACGGGAAGTTGGCCTTGATGGTGCCCGTAATGACGTCAACCGACGGGCGCTGCGTCGCCATGATGACGTGGATACCGGCTGCCCGTGCCATTTGGGCAAGGCGCTGAACGGCCCCTTCAATGTCCTTGCCGGCGACCATCATCAGGTCGGCCATCTCGTCAATGATGACGACGATGAACGGCATGTGTTCGAGGTTCAGATCTTCGGTTTCGTAGATCGCTTCGCCGGTCTCTCGGTCGTAGCCGGTCTGGATCGTACGCGTCAGCGGCTCGCCTTTGCGGGCGGCGTCCGCCACACGATTGTTGTAGCCGGTGATGTTGCGCACGCCGAGCTTCGACATGTTCTTATAGCGCTCTTCCATCTCGCGGACCGTCCATTTCAGCGCGACGACCGCCTTCTTCGGATCGGTCACAACGGGCGTGAGAAGATGCGGGATGCCGTCATAGACGCTCAGTTCCAGCATTTTTGGATCGATCATGATCATGCGGCATTGCTCCGGCGAAAGCCGATAGAGCAGTGACAAGATCATGGTGTTGATCGAGACCGATTTACCAGACCCAGTCGTGCCTGCCACGAGAAGGTGTGGGGTCTTGGCAAGGTCTGTCACGACGGGCTCGCCGCCAATCGTCTTGCCCAGACCAAGGGGCAGGCTGGCTTTGGACTTCTCATAGTCCTGACTTGCCATCAGTTCGCGCAGATAGACTGTCTCACGCCGCGCATTCGGCAGTTCGATGCCGATGGCGTTGCGGCCCGGGACCACAGCAACGCGGGCGGAGATGGCACTCATCGACCGGGCGATATCGTCGGCCAGGCCAATCACGCGCGATGATTTGATGCCCGGTGCCGGTTCCAGTTCGTAAAGCGTGACCACCGGGCCCGGACGAACGTTGATGATTTCGCCTTTCACACCGAAGTCGGCCAGCACGCTCTCCAGCATGCGTGCATTCTGTTCGAGGGCCTCTGTGGACAGAGTATCATCGTGGACGATGTGCTTTGGTTCGGCCAGCAGAGTGACCGGCGGCAGTTCGAAGCTTCCATCGATGTTCAGGCTCGGCTGAGCTTCACGGATGACGCGCTTTGATTGTGCGATGGGGGCCGGACCTTCGGCCACGCGGCTTGCCGGAGCTGACGCAATGGGGGCGGCGGCAACGGGCGCTGCGGGCTGTGCAATGGGCTGATGCGCTGCAGGCTCTGGTGCCCATTGAGGCTCTATCGCGGTGTCTGAAAATCGGTGCGCATGTGGATCGAGCGTCTCTACAGCATGATCGGCTTGGGTAAACTCCCCAGTCGGTTCGATCCCCATGCTGGGGGGATGCGATATTGTCTGGGGCGCAAGGCCAGCCTCCTCAGCTTCCAGTCGCGCTCTGCGCTCGGCCAGTGCACGAGCCCGTTCGGTGCGCCAGTCGCTGAACTTCAGCCATGAACGGTGGAGATGGTAGCGCGCCGTGAGCACGCCATGGGCCATAAGTCCGAGCAGCAGGCCGGGATCCCGGTCGCTTTCATCATCCATTTCACCCACTGCCTGGAGGTTTGGGGCAAAATCGTCTGCTGGCGTTCCCGAAGCGCCCGGGCGAGCCAGAAGATAGGACGCGTAGAGCAAACAGGGAGCAGCCATTGCCCCAAAGAGTACAAATAGGACGAGGGCCCAGACCCCACTGGGGAAGCCGCCCAGAAGATAGGCCGGCGCTTGAAGAATACCGTCGCCCACAATGCCGCCCAGCCCATTGGGCAGCGGCCAGGAAGCGAAGCGTGGCAGCGCGCCCAGGGCGGCGCTGGCTGAGACAGCGCCCGCGATCCAGACCAGCATTCGTTTGCGCAGAAAAGGCATGGGCGCGCCGAAGGTCATGCGCCAGGCAAGCAAGCCTGCCGGAATCAGGGTCGCAATCACGGCCAATCCCAAAAGCTGCATCAGAACGTCTGAGATGGATGCGCCGAAATAGCCCAGAAGATTGCTTGTCGGCCCGTTGGTGGCGTGGGTGATTGATGGGTCGCCAACCGACCAGGTCGCCAGGCTGGCTGCAACCGCCGCGACACCGGCAAACAATGCGATTCCCGCAAGGCTGCGCAACGTGGCTGAGAACCCGCTCGTTGTGCCTGTCTGGTGGGCGGGGGCGCTGTTCGCTGAGAGACGGGATGAACGCATGTCACTACCTGAAGCTGACGGAGCAAAATCGGCGCGCGGTGGGCGCAACCAAAACGTACTCCTACCCTAGGTGGCCATGGTTAAACGCCTGTTAACCAGCGGCCTGTTGCACAAGCGCGTCTCAAGGCGGAGGTCACAATCAAGGCGAGAGACTTCCCCGGGTTGCCTGCGGCATTCCCCTGCGCTTCTGCGGCTCGCTAGGAGATCAGCATCCACACCGCCACCAGCGCCAGAATGGCACCAAAGACCATGTTGAGTTTCCGGGCGCTGTCGTCCGTGCGGAACAGGCGCGCAATCTGATCGCCGACAAGAGCCCAAAGCGAAAAGGCGATGAGATTGTTGAGGGTGAAGACGGTGGCAATCAGGAACAGCGCTGCCGAATATTGCATCTCTGTATCGGCCAGAAACTGTGTGAACATCAACGCGATAATGACGTAGGCCTTTGGATTGAGGATCAGCAGGACTGCCCCATCCACAAAGCCGGCCGGCTTGGGCTGCTCGCGAGCTTCCAGCCGCCCTGCCCGGAACAGTTTCCAAGCCAGCCACAGCACGTAGAGCGAACCGGCGGTTTTCAGGCCGGTGAAGAGCCCGGGAAATTGCTCCATGGCCGTCACGAACCCAAAGCCAATGGCAAGCGTCACAATCCAGGTGGCCAGATGGTATCCGGTGTTTGCGGGCACGGTAGCGCGAAAGCCGAATCGAGCGCCGTTGGCCGCAAAGAACAGGTTACCGGGGCCGGGACTGTAGGCCAGCGGCAGCAGGAACAAGATCAAAGCCAAACTGGTTTGCAGCATCGCAGTTCTCCATCATCCGATTTGAAAGAGAACCGATCTTGAGAAACGAAGCGATCCGTTTCTTGCGCGTAGCCTATTTCAGTCCATCAAACGCAAAAAGGCCCCACCGAAGCGGGGCCTTTGCATTGAAGTAGCGGCATGGGGAGGATGGTTGCCGCCACTTCGATTTCGGGGAACTCCGTCTAGCGGAACTCTGGGTAGGCTTCGACGCCGATCTCTGCCTTGTCCATGCCCATGAATTCGTCCTCTTCGGATGCCCGGATGCCGAGCGTTGCCTTGAGGAGGAACCAAACGATGGCCGATGCAACAATCGTGAACACGGCGTAGCAGACGATACCGTACAGCTGCGTGATGTAGCTCGTCTCCGGGTTCGTCAGCGGCACGATGATGGTGCCCCAGATGCCTGCAAGCAGGTGAACCGGAATGGCGCCGACCACGTCGTCGATCTTGAACTTGTCGAGAAGCGGTACGGTGAAGACCACGATTACGCCACCAACGGCACCGATGAGGATCGCCAGGAAGGGCGACGGCATCAGCGGTTCGGCGGTGATGGACACGAGACCGGCAAGCGCGCCGTTCAGGGCCATCGTCACGTCCACTTTGCCATACATGACCTGCGTCAGGATGATCGCTGCGACCACGCCACCACAAGCTGCGAGGTTGGTGTTGGCGAAGATGCGGGAGATGTCGGAGACATCACCGATGGAGCCCATGGCGAGCTGCGAAGCGCCGTTGAAGCCGAACCAGCCGAGCCACAGAATGAACGTACCCAGCGTTGCGAGCGGGATGTTCGAGCCTGGCATGGCGACGGCCTTGCCGCCCTCATACTTGCCTGTGCGTGCGCCCAGGATGATCGCACCGGTGAGTGCTGCCCAGCCACCGACCGAGTGCACCAGCGTGGAGCCAGCGAAGTCGGAGAAGCCTGCTTCGGACAGGAAGCCACCGCCCCACTGCCAGGAACCGGCAATCGGATAGATGAAGCCCGTCAGAACGACAACAAAGATCAGGAACGGCCACAGCTTGATGCGCTCAGCCAGCGTGCCTGACACGATGGAGGCAGCGGTTGCGACGAACACCATCTGGAAGAACCAGTCGGATGGGGTCGAGTAGCCGACATCAAGAGCGTCGCCACCGGCTTCTTCCCAGCCATAGAAGCCGAAGGAGCCTAGGAAGCCGCCATCGACGCCATCATACATCAGGTTGTAACCGACAACCCAATACATGATGCCTGCGATGGAATAGAGGCCGATGTTTTTGAGGCACTGCATAGAGACGTTCTTGGAACGCACCAGGCCAGCCTCGAGCATGGCAAAGCCAGCGGCCATGAACATGACAAGGAAGCCGCCGATCAGGAATAGCAGCGTGTTGAAGATGTAGGCGACCTCAGGGGTCACGGGCACAGCTTCAGCTGCGTCCTGGCCAAAGGCGGCGCTGGCGGTCAAGGCCACCGGCGCGGCGAGGGCGGATACCCAACCCAGTTTTTTCATATCAATACCCATTTTACTCGCCCCTCTAAAGAGCCGCGACGTCGGTTTCGCCGGTGCGGATACGCACGGCGGACTCAACGTCATGAACGAAGATTTTGCCGTCACCGATCTGACCGGTTTTGGCAGCGCCAGCGATCGCTTCCACAGCGGCTGGAGCAACGGCGTCGTCAACGACGACTTCCAACTTGATCTTGGGCAGGAAAGACACGGCGTATTCGGTGCCGCGATAGATTTCCGTGTGGCCCTTTTGGCGGCCATAGCCCTTCACTTCCGTCACGGTCAGCCCCTGCACGCCGACGCCGGTGAGTGCTTCACGCACCTCGTCGAGCTTGAAGGGCTTGATGATCGCAATAACGATTTTCATGTCACCACTCGTTTGACTGAGCCCTGCAATGCGCAGGGCCTTCGACTTGCAGCGCCCCTGAGGGCGTCTACTGCAGCTGTTTATTCAAACGTCGTGCCAGACTCGAATATGTGAGTTAAGTTATTGAATTATATTATTAAATAGGCCCATACCAGAATCTGGCGTAAAGATGTTGGAAATGTGATTGCCTATAAAGTGTGCAAAACGGGAAAATTGCTCACGAAATAGTCAATCGCCTAAGACGTCCGCACCCGAATGAGTCCTTCTTGGGCAACTGAGACCAGTCGCCTCCCCTCGCGGTTGTAAATTCCGCCCATGGCTAGCCCTGTTCCTCGGTCTGATGCCGGGCTCGATTGCTGGTAGAAAAGCCAGTCCTTCAGGTGCTCCATGGTGGGAGACGTGTGGAACCACATGGCGTGGTCAATGGAGGCCACCTGGAGATCGTTGTTGAAGATCGACCGACCGTGGGGAAACAGGGACGTGTCCAGCAGGGTCATATCGGAGAGATAGGCGATGATGGCCGCTGCGAGCCCAGGCTCGGCCTTTTGCTCATCAGTCTGGTGGCCGGACAGGCCATCCATCACGGCCCGCAGCCAGATGTTCTGTGTTGGCGGCAGTGGTTCGCGGCTGACATAATGATCAAGCCCGATGGGTCGTAGCTCTAATGGTCGGCGCTTCAGCCAGTATTGCTTGATGTGCTCTGGAAGAAAGGAAAGCTGTTCGGCCATCAGTTCAGGAATGGAAGGCAAATCTTCCGGCGCAGGCGCTTCCACCATCGGCTCATGGTGGGAAAGCCCTGCTTCTGTCGTCTTGAACGATGCCGACAGCGTCAGGATCGCCCTGCCGTTCTGGCTGGCTCGTGCGTGGCGGGCGGTGAAGCTGCCGCCGTCGCGCAGTCGATCCACTTCGAAGGTGACGGGAACTTCAGGGTCTCCGGGCCGCAGAAAGTAAGCGTGGAGCGAGTGCACCGCGCGATCCTCAGGCACGGTGCGTGTGGCAGCCACGAGGGCCTGCGCGATCACCTGCCCGCCATATATGCGCTTCCAGCCCAAATTCATGGAGCCTGCCTCATACCGGCCGTCTCCTGCCGGGCGGAGATCCAGAACATCCAGCAATTGGGCGAAGGGAGGTTGAATCGGGTCAGTCATGCTTTCTCCGTTCAGGCCTTCAACTGCGCATGGCGTCAGCTTTCCGGAGGCCCATCTCCATGCGCGTGCTTTGCCAGCACACCAGCCACGTTGCCGCGCCGTCAGCCAAGGCGCGCAAGCTTATCTCATCACGAACGAGAGCTGCCTGCAATGACGTAAACGTAAACGTCAGAATACCGGGCCGGCTTTTGCCGTCGCTTGGCCTTGGTGCGTTGGTGTTTGTGCAAGTGCGTTGACGTATATCAACTCTTCACGGACCACAGAAAGGCAAGCGGTCAATTGGGCCCAATCTGACGCTCCAGAACTTCTACGACGGGCAGCGCTTCCAGAAGCGATGGTTTTGAAGTGGTGTCTGCGTGTTGCTGTCGGTCCGCTTCAGGATCAGTCCAAGCAGCATCAAGATAAATTGGCTTTCATAGCCGAACCGCTGCGCTAAAGAGCCATATGACCGAAACAGACCCCATTTCGCCTTCGATCGGCGGCCTCACCGCCTTTCCTCTTACTCCTGCCACATCCGACGGAGTGGTTCTAGTCGATGAGGTGACAGGTCTGGTCGACCGCCTGGCGAGTACGGCAGTATCGGCCATCGGTGTTCTCGGTAGTACAGGCATTCAAGCTTACCTGACCCGCCAGGAACGGCGCCGAGCCATTGTCGCCGCAGCGGAGGCCAACGGGGGACGCAAACCCCTCATGGTTGGCATTGGTGCCATGCGGACCGACGACGCATGTGTGCTGGCCAGCGATGCAGCCGAGGCGGGTGCGGACTGGCTGGTCCTCACTCCGATTTCCTACACGCCGCTTACTCAGGAAGAGGCGTTTGCGCATTACCAGATGGTGGCGGCTGAAACCGAGCTTCCGCTCTGCATTTATGCCAATCCAGGCACGACGCATTTCGTGTTCAGTCGGGACCTCATCAGACGGCTTGCCCAAGAGCCATCCATCAAGGCCATCAAGATGCCCCTGACGGATGATGGGGATGTGGCGGGGGAACTGGCGGTCCTTCGCGCCGCCTGTCCTGCCGACTTCAGTCTTGGTTACAGTGCGGATTGGGAAATGGTTCGATCTTTTGCTGAGGGCGCGGACTGTTTCCACTCTGCAGCAGCGGGTCTGTTTCCCAATGCATGGCTGGCGCTGGCCGAAGCGGCGCGAACGGACAATCAGTCTGCTCTGTCAGCCTTTCGGCCGATGCTGGAACTGCTGCGTGCCCATGGCAGTCTGCGAGTGCTCTATGCCTGCGCTGCGCAAATGGGTTTGACGAAAGCTGTCCCACCAAGGCCCATCCTGCCCCTGGACGCTGACGTTCAGAAGCAGTGCGCCGTCGCCATGGCCAGGTTCGAAAGTTTTGGCTGACGCCGTGTGGTCGCAGCCCGTGGGCAATTGAGGCGCCACACGCTATGTTATGGCCACGCATTACGAGTAAGACGCCATGACCAAAAGATCCCCCGCAAACGAGACGTCCACCGAGCGTGAGGCACCTCATGACATTGTCATTGCCGGAGCGGGCTATGTCGGCATGTCGCTGGCGGTATCGGTCAAGCAGGCAGCGCCTCATCTGCGTGTTCTGGTGGTTGATCCGGCTCCAAAGGGCGCATTTCGCAACGATCCGCGCGCGTCCGCGATTGCGGCGGCGGCGAGCCGAATGCTCGACACGATGGGGGTTTGGCAAGGCCTGCTGACGGAAAGCCAGCCGATCAATGAAATGATCGTGACGGACAGCAAGCTGGCTGATCCCGTGCGGCCTGTATTTCTGACATTTGGCGATGCTGAAGCGGCTGCTCCCGAGCCTTTCGCTCACATGGTGCCAAACGCTGCGCTCCTGACGGCGCTCCATGCGCGTGCGGACGAGCTGGGAGTGGAGCGGCTGCCCCGCCACGTCGTTGCTGACTTTGAGCGTGATGGTGGATTGAGCGCGTTGAGCCTGAAAAGCGTTGAGACCGGCAAGGTCAAACAGCAGCGCGCGCGCCTGCTGGTGGCTTGTGATGGTGTCCGGTCGAAGCTGCGCGATCTTGCGGGCATACGCACAATCCGTGTTCCCTATGATCAGATGGGTATTGTCACAACAGTTGCCCACGAGCGTGACCATGAAGGCCGCGCGGAGGAGCATTTCCTTCCTGCAGGCCCTTTCGCCACGCTTCCGCTGCCTCCCAAGGACGGCAAGAACAGATCCTCAATTGTCTGGACTGAAGCAACTTCAGACGCTGAGCGTCTCCTCGCTATGGATGACTTTGAGTTCGAGCTGGAGCTGGAACAGCGGTTTGGCCTTCAACTGGGTGACATCTCGGTCGACGGACCGCGCAATGCCTATCCGTTGGGTCTGACGCTTGCCCGGGACACGGTTCGCGATGGGTTCGCACTTGCCGGCGATGCTGCTCACGGCATTCACCCCATTGCCGGTCAGGGGCTCAATCTTGGCTTCAAGGATGTTGCGGCGCTGGCTGAGACGATTGTCGAAGCGGATCGATTGGGCCTGGATTTTTCATCGGTCAGTGCGCTGGAACGCTATCAATCATGGAGGCGGTTCGACACCGTTCAGATGGGCGTGACCACTGATGTGCTGAACCGGCTGTTCTCCAATGACAATCCGCTGCTGACTGCAGCGCGTGATCTTGGCTTGGGTGTCGTCGACCGTCTTCCGCGGTTGAAAGAAGCTTTCATCGGCCAGGCGGCTGGTAACGATCTGCCCGGCATTCTGGGCCGGGCCCAAAGGCATTTGCTGCCCGAACAACCCCGTCTTCTATCCGGTGAACCGATCTAGCAGGAGTGGGCCGATCAACGGTGAACGTAGTTTACGAGCTCGTCCTCGGCCATCTCCCGTGCTTCTGATGCAAGCATGATGGGAATGCCCCCCCGCACAGGATAGGCCAGTTTAGCCTTCGGGCTCACAAGCTCGCCTTTCTCCAGATCGACGTGCAGTCGCCCGTGGGTCAAAGGGCATACCAGCAGTTCCAACATGCGAACATCGATGTCGAGCTTGGTGCGCACCTCGCCCGGTTTGGCGTCTGACTGGAGGGTGGTATCTTCTGTTTCGCTCATGGCGCGATAATGACCTATTGCAGCGTGCCCGTCACGTCGTCCGAGCTGCGGGCGAGGGTCATTTGGGTGATGGCAATCAGTGTTTCAGCACGCGCCTTCAGGCTCTCCGCCTCGAGAAGGGCCTGTTTTTCTGCGGGCCCGTAGGGGCTCAGCATGGACAGGGAGTTCACCAGGACATCATTGCCTGCTCGGGCAATCGAGTCCCAATCGGTTTCCATATCATTGGCTTCCAGAAACTGCCTGAATGTCGTGAGCAGCAGCTCGCGATCCACCTGTTCGGCGTCGCCAGCATCGTCGTCCAAATCTCCCAGAAAGGGAGACATGTGGCACCTGCGGAAGGGCTCCGGCGTTGCCATTTCCTCAATGATCCGGAAGCGGCAAATTCCTGAAAGCGTCACGAGATACCGCCCGTCCCCCGTTTCCTGCAGGCCGGTCACGCGCCCGACGCAGCCAACCGCGCAGAGATCCGGCTCGCCATCTTCCAGTTTGCTTCCATCCAAAGCGGGTTGAACCATCGCCACCAGCCGGTCTCCGGCCAGTGCGCTGTCGAACATTGACAGAAAGCGGGGCTCGAAAATATTCAGCGGCATCTGACCGCCCGGCAACAGCAAGGCGCCTGCCAGCGGAAACACAGGCACGGTTTCCGGCAGATCTTCCGCTCGGACATATGATTTGTTTCCAGCCTGCATACACTCGCCCTGGTCGAACTCTCACCAGAATAGATGGAGCGCATGGCCCCACGCACAAGGGTGTGGACTGAGACTCGCAGCAGGCGTCTTGGGTCGCTCGTTTGAACTCTAGGAGAAAAGCGCGGCGCTCAGCTTACGTCTGCCGGTCACCGTGGCTGGATCGGAGTTTCCCCAGGCCTCAAAGAACTTCAGCAATTGCTTGCGCGCACCGTCTTCTTCCCACTCGCGGTCGGCCTTGAAGATTGCGATCAACCGGTCGGTCGCTTCTTCCTTGTGCCCATTCGCCGCCAAAGCGAGAGCGAAGTCGAAATTAGATTGATGATTGTCCGGGTTGGCGTCTGCCCTGGCCTTCAGTTCACTCAGGTCACCAAGAGCGTCGGCCTCCTCGGCCAAGGCGATCTGGCCGAGTATGGGGGCCACTTCCGGTTTGGTCTTCAGATCGTCCGCGAGGGGTTCCAGAAGCTCTTTGGCCTTGGCCGTCTCACCAACGGCAAGGTAGCACCGTGCGAGGCCTGCAAGTGCCCGAATATTCTCGGGTGCCTGTTGAAGCACGGCCGCATAGATTTGGGCCGCGCTCTGAACGTTTTGCGGTTCAGGCCCGGCCGCCAGCGCTGCATCGGCCTGTTCCAAAGCTGCGTCGATATCCTGTTCCTGCGGACTTGGTGCCGGGCCTCCGCTGGCCTGCACGACGCGGTCGATAAAGGACGCGACCTCAGATTGCGGCAGCGCGCCCATAAAGCCGTCAATCGGCTGACCCTTGGAGAAAGCGAAGACGGCCGGAATGGACTGCACTCCAAGCTGTCCAGCTATGGCTGGGTGCTCATCAATGTTCATCTTGACCAGTTTGACGGCTCCACCTGCGGCCTGCACGGCGGCCTCAATCGCTGGTGTCAGCTGCTTGCATGGTCCACACCACGGGGCCCAGAAGTCGACCAACACCGGCTGGTTGAGAGATTCGTCCACCACATCGGCCTTGAATGCCGCCGTCGTGGTGTCCTTGATCAGACTGCCAACGCCGGCAGGCCCGGTTGCCGTTGACACAGGGGCGGCGCCGTCAACACTCACGGTCTGGCTGCCATAGGGATTCTGGCCACCGGCAGGTGCGAAGGGGTTGTCGTTCTCTTGCATTGGAACTCTGCTTCTCAGCCGTCGAGGGCCGGGTTGTTCTCGCTCACATCCACGATCATCGGATCATGTCCCGTGCCTTTCAGGAAGGCGATCAGATCGGTCTGGGAAATCGCCGTCGTGGCCGTGTTGGTCAAGGGATGGTAGTTTCCGATATCGTGTTCCAGAAGTGCTGTGTCCAGTACCATGGTGACCTGATTGTTCACATCGTTGACCACGCCAAACGGCGTGACCGACCCAGGCTCCACTCCGAGCAGGTCCATCAAGGCATCCGCTTTGCCGAAGCTGACGCGGCCCTGGGCGCCAATCAGCTTATGGATGCGCTTGAGATCGATCTGCGTGTCATGGGCTGCGGTCACCAGAAAGTAGCGGCTTTTCTTGTCCTTCAGGAACAGGTTCTTGGAGTGTCCTCCGGGCAGTTTGGCGTGGAGCTCTTCACTCTCCGCAACCGTGAACACAGCGTCATGTTCGTGGGTCGTTGCGTCGATGGACTCGTCGGCAAGCCTTTCGAGAAGGCTCGATTTTTCATAGGGTGGCATGGTCCGGCCTCTTTGTTTGGCGGCGCTTGTAACAAAGCATGTCCACCACGATAAGAGTGGTATGTCTGATGCTCGCAACTTGATCGACTATCTGTGCCTTGGCGCGCATCACATGGATTGGCGCGTTCGTTTGCGCGGTCCTCTCATCCGCGGTGAGAGCAATCCGGGATCGACCCAGATCCGCCCCGGTGGCGTGGCGCACAATGTTTGGCGCGGCCTGACGGCTGCCGGCTGCCAAGCGCGGCTTGTGTCTCTGCCTCAGCCAGAGGACCGACTGTACATGGCTGTCGAGCAGGTGGATGGGTCGCTCGCCCACGGCATCGCCTGCCTCGACGCCTATGAAAACCTCAATGCCGACTTTCTCGGCCGGCATTCTGCGCAGGTCGCTGAAAGCAAAGTTCTGGTTGTGGATGGCAATTGCGCGCAGGATCTGTTTGAGGCGCTTCCCCGTCACACCTGTCTTGCCCTTGTGGCCGTTTCTCCCGGCAAGATGGCCCGACTGGCAACCGGTCTGTCGAAAGCCCATTGGCTGTTCTGCAATCGGGCCGAGCTGGCCGAGCTGCATCGTCTGAAAGCCGATCTGCCAAAAGATCTCATGCCAGAAGATCTCACGATTGTGGAGACGCTGGGTGCCGAGGGTCTGCATCTCTACTCCGGCGGACAGGTTCACAGGTTTGATGCGCCCGATCTTCCGTTCGGTGTTCCGGATGAGACCGGGTTGGGCGACATTCTTGCGGCATCGATACTCGCCCAGATTCACAAGCGTGATCCGGTCGGCGCCGTCGCCACCGGTCTTCGCAACTTCCCCCACCTCTTGACGCAGGTTCAACCAGACCTCACTGCGCAGCCATGACACATCATCCTTTGCTGAACATCCACGAAGAAATCACCGACGCCCTGGCTGATGGCCGTGGTGTTGTTGCCCTGGAATCCACCATTCTGGCCCACGGCCTTCCCTATCCGGACAATGTGCAGCTCAATGACGATCTGGAGCGTGATGTGCGCGGTGAAGGCGCCGTCCCGGCACTCATCATGTTGGCAGAGGGCCAGATTCATGTTGGACCACAACGGGATATGCTTGAGCGCTTGTCGCAAGGCGGCACATCCGTGGCGAAAGTGAGCCCCCGGGATTTCGGTCCCGTTCTGGCTTCCGGTGCTTTGGGCGCAACCACCGTTGCGGGGACCGTTCGTGCGGTGGCGATGGCTGGCCTCTCGGTCTTCGCCACCGGCGCAATTGGCGGCGTTCACCGCGGGTCCGACCAGACCTTTGATGTCTCGGCTGATCTGAAGGCCATGAGTGCGGATCCGGTGACAGTGGTATCGGCCGGGGCCAAATCGATCCTCGATCTGCCCAAAACACTTGAGGTGCTGGAGACGCTGGGGGTGCCGGTCTTTGGGTACGGAACCGACGTCTTTCCCGCCTTCTACACCCGCGACTCCGGTTTGCCCCTCGAGCATTCCTTCGAAGATGTGACAGCGCTTGCTGATGCGCTCGCCATGCACCGATCCGTGAACTCGAACACCGGCGCGGTGGTGGTCAACCCCATCGATCAGGCCGATGCTCTTGATGCTGATGTGGAACGTAAGCTCATCGAGGATGCACTGTCGGAGGCTGCCCGTCAGGGCGTCAGCGGCAAGGCATCAACGCCCTTCGTTCTGGGCCATGTGCACGCCCATTCCGGTGGGCGCACGGTCAAAGCCAATGTGGCGCTTGTGCGCTCGAACGCGCGCCTTGCGGCCAGACTGGCCGTAGCCATGTCGGATCGTGGACGGCGCTGATCTTCGTAAGCGCTGCGGGTTATTTTCGCCTTGCATTCAGCTGGAACCTTAGTCATAACGCGCACCACCCGAGGCGCTGTTTCACCGCGCCTGAAAGCCGAGCGGGCGTAGCTCAGGGGTAGAGCACAACCTTGCCAAGGTTGGGGTCGTGAGTTCGAATCTCATCGCCCGCTCCATTTTTTCCAATATTTTCAATGGTTTGCTTGCGGTTTGATTTCTTTGGACGGACGCTTACTGTGACTGTGCTACCTATCACACAGAAGGCACACGGATTTTGCTCTATGATTTCAATGCCTTGGAATTGAGCCTCTCAGCCAGTTAGCACAAACCCAGCGCACAGCTTCACCAGTTATTGGCATAGGGTGCGTGATACGCATGAGTGAGCCGCACAACAAAGAGCTGCTCTATGTGCTATACGCGCGTGACAACAGCCCAAACTATTGGATGCGCTTCTCAATCAAAAGGCACGGGCAGCTACGTTTTGGTTTGAAGACCGATGCTCTCGACAAAGCCCATTCAAAGCATCACCACACCCATGCTGTACCAATATCAGGAAGAGCGGGTCAGGTTTTGGATTGATGGAGAGGGCACTAAAGGCCCAGTTCCAAGATACAATCACGGTGACAAGAGTATTGTATGAATGTCCCGCGAGCTAAAGCCGTCTGTGAACACGCCCAAACGCGAAGCTACTGTGTTGCGGGGTATCTTCAAGCTGGCAGTCCGTAAGGGTTATTTGAAGCCCGGTGAAGTACCTCAGGTGGACTTTGGTAAGAGTGCCAAGAAAAGGCGTCCCGCCTTCACGAAAGCTCAAATGGCCAAGCTCCTGTCAGTGAGTGAAGCTCGCATTTTAGAAGCTGCCCGAGACCCTAAGCTCCGCTACCAGCGATATTTGCCGCATCAGTTCATCGTTATCGCTGTTGAGACAGGACTGCGCACCAAAGAGCTGTTCAATCTGGACTGGGGTCACATTGAGAACTTTGTCGAAAACATTGGTACGCCCATCCGCATAGCGGACGTTCGTTCTGAACCCTTTTCAGCGATTTGGTGGCGCGTCCTCAGTGAGGTCACTTCCCGATACGCTTCCCAAGATGAGATAGACAACCTTTCCCTATCGCCCGGTGCCATCGTCCTGTGCGTCACATCGGTGAATGAGGACATGTCTGGTCAACCGATAGAGTATGGCCAGACCGTTTTCGCGGCGGAGCGTACAACGCTGCAATTTGCACCCGCAGCATGAGTCAACTCGAGGGGATGTTTTTATGTGTCGAGTGTTGTCAGCCATCGAACTGGTGCACAGACCAGAACAGATCCGCTTGTAACAAGCCGTCAAAGCCACTGGCCTCGATGCGCTCCTGCACGGCCTCCTGCACATGATCCACTGTCCCAAGCGCCGTGCGCAGACGTTCCACGCGGGCTTCGTTGGCGAGAAGCAGCGTAGCGGCCTGATCCGAATTCAGTTCGAGCCGGTGTGTCACCTGCTCTTTCGCGAGGGTCTTAATCCCGTGCATTCCAGAGAGGTCTTTTCCATGCTGGTACATTCCTGGGCATGTTTGCGGGATCAAGGAACAGGTCTGAGAGCGGATCGAGGATGGCCTTGAAGTCATAAGGCACCAGAAGGGCTGCTGGCCGACAGATGCGTCTGAGCTCCGCCTGGAACGAGTGCAGATCAAGGTAGGCAACAACCCCCGCCATGGTCACCAGATCAATTGATGCATTGGCAGCTGGCATCTGGCGCTCAGACCCAAGTTCATAAGTGATCTTGTCATCAGGGAGCGCGGCGGCGAGCATCTCAGGACTCCTGTCGACTGCCATGATCTGATCGCAGCGATCAACAAGCGCTTGTGCCGACTGACCGGTGCCGCAGCCGAAATCGAGTGCTCGCCCAAACATCCTGTCACCCAGCGCCCGCCGAAGGATAACCGCATGGAGGGGCGGTCGATATGCAGCGTAACTCGAGGCAGCGTCTGAACCATATCGATGCATTGCAAGCGTCCTTTGCCGAGCTTCTGATTGAGAGCTGCCAGTGACTGAGCTGAGTTCTTTTTGGGAATTGTGACCAGAGTGTCTTGGTCGCCCCACCCCAACGGAAGAGCCGATGCCTATTCGTGGTGCAGCCAGAACGCGTCACCGACCAGATCCACGTTTTCTGGGGTGTATTCATCCCACCCAAGAGCCAGCAAAACCAACGGACGAGCGAGATTCAGGAACACGCTTTGCGCGATGAGGTTGATCGCCCGGACGCGGGTGATTTCGTCATCCACAGCGCGTTCGGTGGCGCGTGCCACCAGTTGCACCATGAGATTGAACTGGAACGAAAACACCTTCTCAAAGAAGCGTTCAGTCGGCTCACCGCCTTGAATGAGTTCACGTTGGATGTACCGTGCGCGAAGGTCGGGCCCGCCTCCACTGGCCGCCATCTTGAAAGACGTCTTCATGATGAAGCGCAGGGTTTCGCGCGCCTTCTCTGGGCTCATTATGCCGATTTCAGCCTGATCAAGACCTGCGAGCGCAACCCCCGGCCCTTTTTGGCGGAACTGGGTTGCCAGGTGATCAATCACCGCCATGCGCAGCCCATCTTTGCCACCAAAATGATAGTTCACGGCTGCCAGATTGACATCGGCTTCCGTGATCAGATCACGCACAGTGGTGGCTTCAAAACCTTTGGCTCCAAAGAGTTTAATCGCGGCCTCGAGGATCGCGTATTTTGTCTGCTCGGATGCGGCTTCCGGCGGTTGCGCCGCGTCTTGGTCGGTTTGATCGGACATCTGACGGACATATCTCCCCGAGCACTCATTTTGAACCTGATAAATGACGGGCCAACACCTATTGTCTATCAAACAGATGTTTGATACAGGTGTTTTGCAATTCTCTCAATTTGGATTTCGTCGCTTTTCCAACTTTCCGGGAACCGATTTCGTTCCAGCGACGTACCTTAAACAAATGTTTGAATGAGCAGGTGTGTGGCGACCATGAAAAAGATCTTGGCAGAGGGCTTCTGGCTCATCATTGCCGTTGCGATTGTGGCGGGCGGCGTGGTTGGATTTCAGGCGCTGGGGGCCAACGCACCAGTGGTGGAGGCGCAGCCCGTCGAACGGCCGGTCGTTCTCGCTGAAGTCCAGACCCTCGAGATGGCGTCTGGTGGCATTCCCATCAGTACCAACGGGTTCATGTCGGCGGCACGACAGCTGGACCTTGCGGCCGAGACTGGCGGGCGGATCACTGAACTGCACCCGGCCATCCTTGAACGCGGGCAATTTGCCGAGGGTGATGTCCTGTTGCGCCTTGACGATCGTCAGGCGCTCGCATCGCTGGCGCAGATCACAGCGAACCGCGAGAGCGCGCTGGCCCAACGGGCCCTGCTTGAGAAGCAACTCGATCGCACCCGTTCCCTGAGGCAGCGGGGCATCGTTTCGCAAGGGCAGCTCGACGAACTGGAAAGCCGGGAAGCCGAGATCAAGGCAACCCTTCGCGGGCTGGAAGCGAACGAACAAGCCGCAGAGCTGAGTCTTGCCAACACAGTTGTGCGCGCTCCGTTCAACGGGCGCGTGCTGGAGCAGCTGGCCGAGGAAGCATCAGTCGTCAGCACCGGCACGCCTGTTGCCCGCATCTATTCCGACGACGAGATCGAAGTCGAAATCGCCATTCGAGAAGACGAGGCTGCCCTCCTTCCAGATCTCTTCGGAGAACCCCAGGTCAACGCTTCTGTCGAGACCGACTTTGCCGGGCGTCGCTATGGTTGGGACGCGCGGATCGCTCGGGTTGAAAGACGTATAGACGACCAGACGCGAACCATTGATGTCACGCTTGTGCTCGCCAACCCCGATCAGGGGTCGGCCCTTGGCCATTCGGGTGACGCCATTCCGGCGCTCTTGAACGCCTATGTCGATGTGAGCCTGTCTGCACCTGCAGATGGCAATGTTTTCGTGACCGGTGCTCAGTCCATCCGCAATGGCAACCAGGTGTTGCTGGCAAATGAGGGACGGCTTTCTGTACAGCGGGTGCAGGTTCTGCACCGAGACGGTGCCAACGTTTACTTCCAATCGCCGGAACTTGAGCCGGGAGCCGAAATCATCATCAGCCCGCTGGCCTCAGTCACCGATGGGATGGAGATCGAGGTCGTGCGCGAAACGGCGTCACTGGCCGACGCTGCTGACGCAACAGGCGAGGGTCGCTGACATGAACGGACTTCTCAAATGGATGGCGCTGCATCCGGTTGCCGCGAACCTGACGATGCTCATCGTGCTGATCGGTGGCGCACTCTTCGCTGTCAACGCCTCCCAGACAACGTTTCCAGAATTCGAACTGGACACGGTTTCCATCGTTGTGCCCTATCCCGGCGCATCGCCCGAAGAGGTCACGCAATCCATCGTTCGGCCCATTGAGGACCAGCTTGCTTCGGTGGATGGGATTGATGAAATCAACGCAACGGCACGCGAAGGGAGCGCTTCGGTTTCAGTCAGCTTTTTGGCCGGCGAGGAAATCACCGAGAAGCTGGACGATGTCAAAACCGAGATTGACCGGATCAGCATCTTCCCCGCCGACGCGGAAGAACCGGTTGTGGTGCGCGCGTCCTCGACCTCCCGTGTGATTGAGATCGCTATCCATGGAGAGGTGAGCCGAGATCTGCTTGCCGTCACCGCCGAAAGGCTGAAGGACGAGTTGGCGCTGCTCGATAGTGTTTCCTTCGTCGAAACGCAGAACATTCCCGACCGCGAACTCTTCGTCGAGTTTGATCGTGACACGCTCGCCGCCTACCAGCTCACGCTGTCCGAAGTTGCGGCCATCATCGGGGCCAACTCACTAGAGTTGCCCGGCGGCGATCTGGACTCGAGCGCCCTGTCCGTGCCCGTGCGCACCATCGGTCGCAATTTCGATGCGGACGACTTTGGCTCCATCGTCATTCGCTCGACGCCTTCCGGCGCCCAAGTGCAGTTGCGCGATATCGCCACGATCCGCGACGACTTCGCCGATGATGACATCAAACAAGTCTACGCCGGTGTGCCTGCGGTAACGGTCAATGTCTTCCGGGTCGGCGAAGAGCAGGTCCTGGAGGTGGCGGAAGCGGTCCGAACCTACTTGGCAGACGAGTTCGAAGCATCGCTGCCGCCGGGTGTTTCGGCATCCATTTGGCAGGACGAATCCGTGGTGCTGCAGTCTCGCCTCGACCTTCTCATCAAGAATGCGTTCACCGGCCTGCTGTTGGTCGTGATCTGCCTGGCGTTGTTCCTCGACGTGCGGCTGGCCTTCCTGTCCGCCGTCAACATCACAATCGCCTTCGCAGGCACATTCATCGCGATGAGCTTTCTGGGCACATCGATCAATATGATGTCCCTGTTCGGCTTCATCCTGGCCATCGGTATCGTGGTCGACAATGCCATCGTCATTTCGGAAAAGATCTTCACCAATGGCGAAGGCGGCATGGACCGAAAAGACGCGGCCGTGCGGGGCGTTCAACGCGTTGCCGTACCGGTGATCTTCTCGGCAGTGACCACCATTGTGGCCTTCACGCCGCTGCTGCAGATGCCTTCGCCCTTGGGCGACTTCCTGATCGACATTCCATCTATCGTCATCATGGTCGTCACACTGTCGCTTCTGGCGTCGCTCATCATTTTGCCCAACAATCTCGCCTCTCTGAACTTTGGCAGTGATTACCGCTCGCCTCTTGCCTTCAGACCGCTCGTCTGGATACGCAGTTTGGTCGACCGTCTGCTACAAGCCTTCATACGCGGGCCGCTTGATGCCGCTTTACGCTTTGTCACGCGCCGTTTCATCGTGCCCATCGCTGGTGTCGTTGCTGCCATGATCCTGACGGTCGGGCTGGTGGCCCACGGCTATGTGAAGTTCGAATTCTTCCCGTCCATCGACGGTGAGTTCGTGATCGCCAATATCGATCTCGTGGACGGCACGTCCCTCGAACAAACCGAAACAGTAACCGAGCGCCTTCGAGTGGCTGCCTTGGAAGCGGCTGACGAAGTGTCGGAAATCTACAATATGGCTGTGCCGGTCATTGAGAACATCAATATTGTCGTGGGCCGTGGCGCGGCTGGCGGTGGCCCCTTCGGCGGCGCGCCAGGCACCGGTTCGTCGGTCGCCAACGTGGTCGTACAGATTATCGCACCGGAACAGCGGGCGTGGCCAACCGCTGAGTTCGAGACTGTCTGGGTCGACCGCATCGGTGATATCGCTGGACTGAACTCGCTGACAGTCACCTCGTCTCTGGTCGATGCCGGCAAGGCCGTGTCGCTTGAATTGTCCATGCCTGATGGCGCCGACATTCAGCCGGTGGTGGCGGATATTCGTGCCAAGCTCAGGGCCATACCGGGTGTGTTTGGCATTCAGGATGATAAATCAGCGGGTCGCCCGGAATACACCCTTGCACTTCGACCCGAAGCACGCCTTTACGGCGTCACGGTCAGCGATCTGGCGCAACAGGTCCGTAGCGGTTTCTTCGGTATCGAGGCCACGCGGGTGCAACGCGGCAGCGACGATCTGAAGATCAATGTGCGCTATATCGATGAAGATAGACAGGACCTGTCCGATCTTCTCCAGACCGACATCCGTACCTCTCAAGGAACGTTCGTGCCATTGTCCGCTGTGGCGCAGATAGAGGAAAGCACGGCGCCCACCGAGATATTACGGCGCAACGGGCGGACCATCACGACTGTGACTGCCGATGTCGATACGGCCGCTGCCACCGCGCAGCAGGTGAACGCGATTCTGCGAGACGAGCTCCTGCCCGAGTTGAACGAGCGCTATGACGGCCTGATCATAGATTTCGGCGGCGAACAGCGAACGCAGGCCGAAACCGGAGCCGCCCTCGGCACCGCAACTGCTGTCGCCCTGTTCGTTATCTTTGCACTTCTCGCTCTGATCTTCAGGTCGTACGTGCAGCCTGTGGTCGTGATGATTGCCATTCCGCTGGGCCTCATCGGCGCGGTTCTGGGACACTACATCATCGGAGTTTCGCTGGGGCTTCTGTCGATCTTCGGGATCATCGGGCTTGCCGGCGTGGTCATCAACAACTCGCTGGTGATGATCGACCTCTACAATGAAAAGCTGGCAGACGGGTTGGACACGCGCTCGGCAGTCATTGAAGGCACCAAGGATCGCTTCCGCCCGATCCTGTTGACTTCATTGACCACCTTCCTGGGCATATTTCCCCTCATCATTGAGACCAGCCTGCAAGCGCAGTTCCTCATTCCGCTGGCGGTTTCCATCGGCTTTGGCGTTCTGTTTGGAACGGTGATCATCATCCTCGCTGTGCCGGCGTTCTTCATCGCGCAATCTCGCCTGTTCTTCACATATCGCAAACCCGAGATCGAAGCAGACACGGCAAGAGAACAGACGCCCGCTCCACTCAAACAGGACAACGAACAGCCCGATGCGCTTTTGATTGCCGCCGAATGAGCCAGGAGACAATCGCATGACCAGAAGAGGACTCGTCTCAGCGGGTATCGTTCTCGCCACAAGCTTGTTGACGATTATTCTCTTGGCAGCCGGTGGGCAGAAGCTCTTGGGCACCCAAGAGATGATCACGGTGTTCGATCAAATCGGGATCGGTCAATGGTTCCGATGGTTCACCGGGCTGTGGGAAGTTACAGCGGCGGCTTTGTTGATGGATGAGCGTTCACGGCTGGCCGGTATAGCAATGGCTGGGGCTTTGTGCGTCGGAGCCCTTGTGGCTCATTCCGTCATTGGCGGCAGTTTCGTTCCAGCGTTTATGCTGCTCGCCATCACCTCGCTCATTGCATGGTCGGATCGATATGTTGGCGAGCTTCCTCTCAAGACGGCTGGGGTAAGGAATGCCTGAACGAAGCCGCCAACCGCTACTCGAAGCCGTCTGCCTCGTGCTCCAGTTTGGGCTGGCCGCCCTGTGCGTTATGGCATCCATCGGAAAGCTGATTGGATTCAGCTCGAACGCGTACATGCAGACCCTGGTTGGTCTGTCGATGGAGCAGTTCGTTGCGGTGGGCCTGGTCCAGTTTGGAGCTGCACTTGCGCTCATTATTCCCCAAACCAGTCGCTACGGTGCGGTTTTGGTGGCCGCACTGATGTTTGGCGCAAACAAGGTCTTTTTGTACGGCACCGGGGATTTCACGCCCAGTGCAGCAATTTTCATCTTCTGTGCTGCGCTTGCGCTGGCTGCCTTGCGTTGGGAAAGCACAATGAGCCTGCGCGCATCCTGAAAGTAGCTTGAAGCTGATCGTCGCTGTTTGGAAATTGAGCCTCAAGTGTCAGTTGTCGCTGTGAGTATCAAACGCCAGAGGCGTCAAGCTCCAATCCTGCCCAACACGGTCCATTGGCAAGTCCCCTCTGCCTCACAAGTAAGTTCAGCTGAGCTGTCGATCAGCAAGACCCATCGACTGTGGGGCGTCCAGGAATTGTACGCAGAAGTGAATTGACCTAGTCTTCCGCTAGGGAATTTACTCCCAATGCCATCTCTAGGTTCACACCAGTCGTTTGTCGGTCTGAAGGTATTGAGCCGAGCCATATGTGCTGGATGCGGAGACTCGAAGGATGATCTCGATGCGATCCTCTGGATCGACTTTGAAGGTGTTAGTGTTCCTAGCGGCGCTCATGGCGTTGAAAGCGACTGCAGCTCATGCAGTAAGTTTCGATCAGCCGTCACTCATCTCCATTCGAGACGGCAGTGTCTTCCTCGACCGGCGTTTGGTGCTCCGGCCCGCCGAGGAACTCAAGGCTCTCTTTCGGTCAGGGCAACTCTCAAACTTCTCGCGACCCGAACAATCCGTTTCGAGACCCGGTTTAAGCAGAGCGGAAATGGCTTCCGCACTTCAAGACGCCTATCGGAGTTTCGAAGCTGCCAACACTTACTTCAACAGCCAGCCCACCGATACCTACAAATTCCAGCTGACGGACGAAGCTGAAAAGTCGACATGGGGATACCATGAACGGGTTGGCTATGCGGGCAGCCTTCAGGTTATCGCCGCCTTGGGCAATGAGCGTGACGCGCAGGAGTTGCTCGACAAGGCTATGACGCTGACCGGCACGTCAACGCAACGGCGCGCTAGCCAACTGGTCGTCGCAGCCATGGCGTTGTTGGTGCGGGCTGAGTTTTCGATGTTAGAGATCGAACAATTGGTCTCGTCCTACGCCGGTTTAGAGAATGGCGACGTGCATTCAAGCCTGCTTATCGAGGCAGCCAGGTATGGCTCTCGATCCGCCTACGATGATCTGGTCGACATCATTGCCATCAATCGAAATGTGGCCGGTTGGTCCGACACTGTTGCCGGCGCCGCAATCGCGGTTCTCTTCTCTCGCGAGAATGAACACGTCTTGGATCTGGCTCTTGATTTTGTAAGGCTTCATCACAGTTCTATCGCTCCGGGTGCGGGCAGCGAGCCAGTCAGCGACACGCTTGCCGGTGTGACCGCGCTCCTTCACACCAACTCGGCTTACCTCTACGCCGCCGCATTCGCTTCAGGCGACCAGCGCAAGGTTCTCAACACGGGGTTCTTGCCTTCAGGTTCAACCGTGTTTCTCGCGCCAGCCTTCGAAAACCCAATCGACGTGGCCAATCACAGCTATGGGGTTTTGGGAGGCGAACTGAGAGACGTTCACAGGAGCTGGCACAAGTTCACCGTTTGCAGCTTGCTGAAGGCACGCGGTGCTGAAGACATCGCTGAAATAGAGGATGACCTCTGGCGTTTGTACTACGACTGGTATCCCTTCATCGGCGGCAACAACGAATTCATGCGCCAGCGCATGCCAGCCTATCTTGTTGGAGCCGCTCGCGCGTACTGCCGCATCGATGAAACCGCCGCGAGAATCTACGACTGGTCGCGCAGGGTGAACGACGTCGTTCTTCCCAGCTATATCGAGGCGACAGCGTTCACCGCGACAGAGCACATCAATGAGTTTCTTGCAGGAGGCGAAAAGGCGGCCGGCGCCTTGTCCATGCTGGATTTCTACTCTGTCGATGAGGTTCGGGAAGCGGTCAATCAGCTGGGAAATGCGGCTGGGAAAGAGGTCCGGGACCTGTTGGCCCAAAAACAAGTTCTCGCCCCCAATCTCGTCGCACGCATCAATGTTTCCATGCACACCGATCACCAATATCTGGTCATGCGCGACTTCGATCCTCCCAGCGGAAAGACAGCCGAGCCATTGTGGATGGGCCTCGAAGCGACGCTGGCTGTCAGAGCGCTGAACGATCGGCGTTTTGTCGGGGTAACGCTGTCGACCTTGCGCCATGCTGTGAACGGTCTGGCTGCGAAGATCTCTGGCCGGCTGGATCGCTCAGACGCGTATTTGGAAAACGCCGGACGTCGGCTGATCGACAATGTGCGGATAAGAAGGGCGAGTGGTTCTCAGGATCTCAATTTCATTCAAACAAGCAGGGCCGGGCAACATATCTTCGAGATACCGCTGGAAGCGTTCCAGCGCGATGCTGTCATTGATGTGTATTTCGCCAGTGTCCTGAACCTCGACCCCATCAGCGTTCCTCTGGCGAGCACCAGGTCGATGATCGATGAGGAATTCCGATCCCATCGCTGAAGGGCGAGCGTTTGGTCCAAACCCTAGGTGAGCGGCTGGCAAAATGGAGCAACTTTCAATGAGGCAAGGTCTGTTTTCGAAGCTGCGTTTAGCACTGTTTGCAACTGTTTTCGCCAGCTCCACCGGGCAAGCCATTGCAGACGTCTGCCATATCGTAGGCCGAGGCATTCTCGGCGATCCCATTGAGCTGGTTTTGCGCTGGCCGCTCGATATTGACCGCCCTCCCGAGTTCTTGGAGCGGCCCGCCGAGCCAGAAACAGCGGCCTCCCTCGACGATCTGTTTTCCGACTCCTCTTCTGCATCAAGCCAGAACGGTTGTGAGGGCGGGGGTATTGTCGGTGCGCTCAATTGTGAGGTGGTGCAGCCGATCAAGGATCGAGATGCCGACTCCAGCCCAACGGAGTCACTGAAATCCGATACAGAATCAAAGCAGCTGGCAGGCACCGGCACCGGCTCCGACGCCGCTATCAACGGTGGTGAAGGGCAGGCGGACTACGAGAAATTTGCCTATGCAACTGTGTCCATGCGTCCGGTCGTCTATCCGGGCAGCCCCATGGCGATGTTCCTCGCGCATGAGAACACGGAGTATCGCCTGGATCGCTCGAAGGCTGACACCAAACTGCTCGATCAGATCCGTGGAGACATGGCTGCCGTTTCAACGGCCTTTCGCCAAGAAAAGATTGAGCTGTCCGACCAGGGCTTGACTGCGCTTGTGTCAGGGCAAAGCTGGGCGTCACCCGGGCTCTCCAAGCTGGTCGATGGATTGCGGACGCCCAAGACGGATTTCTCGCTTGAAAGCCAAATTCAGTTTCCTGATCGGTGCCGCGACCTGCTGCGCACCGAAGCGGCAGCAGCCGAGGCGGCTGCAGCGGTCGGGCCTTTGCGTGAAAAGCTCAAGAGATTGCGCGATCGCCAGCGCATCCTTGGCCGTGCCAAGCCTGAAAAAATCGTGGAGGAAATCGCCGATCTGAAGCAGAGAAGAGCTGACCTGGTTGCCGCTGGATTGCCCACCAAACAAATCGACAATGAGATCAGGGCGGCAGAGAATTTTCTCGAGGAGGTCGAGCGTTATGACCCCTGGTATGGCGACAGAAGCATCCTCCATGGAACGAGCGGCAAGACCAAACTCGCCAATCAGATCGCCGCTTTGGAACGCCAGATCGGGCAGGCGTCACAACCGGCCAACATGCTGTCCAGAAGAGCGGACCGGTTGCGAAAGGAGCTTCAAGGTGAAGTCCATGCGGCTGAAGTCGCAGCCATCAAGGGCAATCCGGATCTGCTCAAGGCCGAAACCACCAGTCGCGTTCAGAAGGCGCGGGAGGCCTTTCGTGACATTCGAAACATTCAGAAGGACCGTGCCGATGCCATTGCGGCTTATCGTGATGGCATGAAGAATTTCGACCGGCGCATTGCAGCGGCACCTGATGATGCATCCCGGGATGAGCTGATCAAGGCTCGGGAGCGCTATGAGGGACTATACAATCAGTGGACTGACCAGTCCCAAGGCCTGTTGGCCAGTCGCCACAAGGATCTAAGCCGCACGCTCAATGAGAACCAAGAGGATGGTATCGGGCCGAGCTCGGTGGACGACATTTACGTCATGTCGCAGAAGCAGGGTCTCGATACGGTGGAGTATTTTGACACTCTTGACCCTGAGCAGCGGTTTGGGCGCGCAGCCGAGCGCGCAAGAGCCGAGCAAGAGACGCTCGGCGGAACATCAACGGGCGGTGACTCCGGTTGGTGGCAGGTGGCGGAAGACACTGCATCGATAGCGATGCAGGACGCGCAGCGGGTCCACCTGTCTCCTTCGGAAATCCGGGAAAAGCTGACCGCCATCGCGGAAGGAAAGACAACCCCTGCCGAAGCCTTCAAAGATCAGATTGAGTTTGCAGAGCGCTATGGCCACTACGCGAAAGGGTCCGCAAAGGGCGCTGTCAAAGGCTTATTCGACATAGGCGATCTGGCCTACAAGGGCTCCTCCTACCAGATGGAGGTGTTCGAGAATGCGTTGGAAGAGTCGCTCTCGGACATTACCGGAGAACCCGTCAAGATCGATTATTTCGGGAACCGTCAGCACCGAGCGCTTGATAAGTTTGCAGAGGGTGCCGGTAAGGTCGTTGATAACGTTCTCAAGCGCAGCAAACTCAGACATAGCGTCCAGACCGATGAGAATGGCGTGGTTTCTCTCAACGACGTTTGGGAGGATCCGGGGCGCATAGCCGACTTCTATTTTAGCAATTCCGGCGTGAGTGAATTCGCCAATTCACAGGCCGGTAGGGTGATCACTGATGTGACCAATTTGGCGGGCCAGCAGGTTGGCACGTCGATCAACACGGTGAACAAGGGTGGTGAGGCCGCTCTCCGGAGCCTCATTGGGAAGACGGGTGAAACGGTCACTGAGATCGCAGACTTAGGAGTCGCTGGCGCAGGCACCGCTGCAAGGATAACCGAGACTGCGACAGACCTGGCTAAGTCACTGAGGCGATTGGAAGACGGCGTGGTGATCGCTAAGGCCGATGTTCCAACAGCCGTCAGAGCACCTGATTTAACCCAGGCGGTCTCAAACCCTTCGACACTGGCAAACCCGAGTTTGGCCGACGTGCCAGAAGCCCTTCAGCCAACCGCGCGTTTGGAGAACCCGCTTGAGCCGGTGGCCAATCCGATTGATGACTTTACAGCCAGAGTTCCAGGCGATGCACCATCGTCTCGCCTCGACCTGTCCAACGTGCCAGATGCGTTGAAGCCGACAGAGCGGCTGCCCCGCAACCGGGTCTTGCAAGACCCGGATGAGAAGACGGCGGAGCTTGACCTCGACATCCCGCCACCGGCAGCGGCACCAAGGGGTGATCGGCCAGCGGAACGGTTTGATCGCGCCAGGATTACCGAAGAACCCGCCGATACGTCGCGCCTCGCTGCTCGCGAAGCAGGCTCTTCGTCTCCGGGTGACCGAACCGATGTTCTTGAGATCGAGGTTCCACCACCTGCAAATCGGTCCGGGATCGCCGATAAGCTCAACGCCAATACCAACGCGCGAGCCACGCCAGAAGAGATAGCGACAAAGAGGCCCGACAATTACGCCAAAGCCCGGCCACCATTGCCGCGTTTGCGCCGTTCTGCCGACCGTGCAGTTTCGTCAGACAGCTCTGCTCCACTGGCACAACCATCCGTGCAGCCTGGCAATGCGCTGGATGATCAAGTGGCACCTGGTGACATCGCTCTTGCCCGACCGGAAAATTATGCGCGGGCCAAACCTCCTGCGCCGCGCCTGGGTCGCGCATCTGAGCCAAGGGCATCATTAGAGGGCTCAACCACCGCCGTGCCGCTATCGCCGTCGCGAAACGATGCGCTGGGAACTCAACCAACCATCGATGAGATCGTGGCCGCGCGACCTGAAAACTACGCCAGAGCTCGGCCCCCACAGCCGCGTTTGCGCTCTTCTGCAGACAGGCCAGCTGCGACAGAACTGCCCGATGCAATCATGATCCCGAAACCGCGGACGGCCCGACCAACGGCGGAGTCCGTAACTCCGAAGCCGGCGCTGCCTGACCCGGTTATGATACCCAAGCCAGCCCAACCGGCACGAGTGGCGACCACTCCGACAGCGCGGCCAAACCAGCCCCTCACCGCACGTGCAAACCCAGAAACACCAAAGCCAAACACCGCGCGTGACTTTGACCCGAATGGTGAAACGCTCGAGATGGAACGCCCAAGACCGGCAGACCCTTTCGATGCAGACGGTGATGGCAATTTCGGTCTCAATGACGAGCTTGCCCGTCAACTTCTGGAGCCAAGAACCAAACGCACCCGAGATGAGGTGATACTGAACTCCAGACATTTGGCCGACAGGTTGGAGATTGATGGGCCCTTGGCGGCAAGAGAGTTGTCTGCAGCGGAAGTTGGTGTGGATGCCGCAACGCCTTTTCAGGCAAACTTGTCGTCGATTGCAGACGATCTGCCGATACTCGACGCTTCCGCCACCGGGCCAGGTTATACGGTCGCGGGAAATATTGGTGCCAAACACGGATCTGTTCGCAAACAGGCGGAGAATTCTCAGATCCAGATCAGAACACCGAACGGCCAGACGAAGACCTACAGGATTGGCGAGAAGTTGGGCGATGGCGCCACTTCATCTGTCTATCAGTCCTTGGACGAGTTTGGGTTCCCCGATGGCAACGTGATCCGATTGACCGACGTGAGCCAAGATCGAGTTGGTCTGTTTCGGGACATGACCGGAAAAGAGCTGCTGCGCGCGGTTGAAGCCAATTCTCCCTATTTCAGCACCTCTGGAGGCAGCAGTAAGCCCGACATTGTGAGGATAGGCTACGATGACGTAGCCGTGTCCAGAGAGGCGGAGGTGGTGCCAGCTTCGGCGAAATTTGGCATGCGCAACAATGCGCAAACCAGCGGACCGCGGGAGCCCAACAAGCTGGAGAGCCTGACGATGCAGATGGCGATCCGTGACCTGAACAAACAGGGTTTAGCCTGGACGGATCACAAGCTGCAGAACTTCGCTCTGGTTGCGGACACAAACTCGCCCACCGGATACAGAATGGTGATCTTTGACACCGGATCCATCATTCCCATGAAGGGTCTCAACGCCGCCGGCCGTGCTTCCAATGCCCGCCATGTCCAGGCCCATTTCGACCGTCCGACAGACGGATCAAAAAACCACTTCATGACCCTGCTGGACTCCAACTTGACCAACCGGATGGACCGCACTCCGTTTGGCCGAAAGCTGGACGAACTCGGAGGAGAGCATCGGCTAGCTGTCTCCTCGCACGGCAAGAACCGCGGACGCGATGAGTATTTCCGTCTGTCGCAGATGTCTGATGCTGAACTAAACCACTACATTCAATCCGACACAGACTTGCGGGCGTTGCTCGAAGGACAAGGCAAATCAACCGAGGATGTGCTCATCAGATAAGCTGGCGCCCAGGGAAGGGCTCACATTGGCCGCTCTGTCGGTTGTCGAGATGCGATGGACTAGTCCGTGCGCTGTATGGTTCCGTGATCAGCGAGAAATGTGAGCACCTGCTTCAAAAGGCCGGCATCGGCCGCGGAAACCAACAGTTGCTCTTCTTTGCCAGCCACGGGTGCCAACTCGAACCGCTGGCTCTCATCGCTTCGCGCCCTCCCGCTGGTCTCATCCCGACGGCGCGGGCAGATGTATAGCCGGCGCCAATGAACGTCTTCAGAACTGCTCGCATCGCCGTCAGCATCAAAAATGCAATCATCGCCCCAAATCCCGAACGCAAGATCACGGACAAGCGGCATATCACCCTTCAGGTTGACGATGGTTTTAGCCCGCTGAGTGTCCATTCAAACCTGGCTCCAGAAGTTCTCGCAAAAGCAAGCTTTCAGAAGCAGCCAGCGATTGCAATGCAAACCCTTGGAGCCCCAATCAAGCACCAACCACGTCCGTCGTCAGTGCTTGCTGGGCAGATCGGCGCCTTGTCTAAGCGAGTATCTGGCTTCTCCATTTTCAGATGTTGAGCGGCGTACTTGAAGTATGGGGTACTTCGGCGCCTGGTGCCATTGTTCCAATCTTGCCCTAGGTCCCAAATGGTAAGGTGTACCTCGAACAGGACCCATACCCGTGACATCGAATTACCCAGTCGTGTCTAAACGACCAGAATTGACTGGCTTGACCCAGTTAAGACTGACTGCGCTTCCAGCAGTAAGCGTGGATACCGGGCTGCGACGTCCGCCGTTCGCCAGCGGTTTGGCAACTTGCGGTGTGGTTTAGGCGATGCCCAAGAAGGAG
>JBCBXA010000025.1:0-32494 GCA_039816825.1 Pseudomonadota bacterium
GACTGAACCGAGCGATAGAAACCAGACGATCAGAAGGCCTGCCACAGTAGAGCTCTGCTCGGGCTTCAGCAGCAACTCGGTCTGGTTCTCCTGAACGAAGATAAGGGACGTCGCCAAGCGCGTTGGCCCGTCGTCACCGATCATCCAAAGCCAAGCCAGATAGACAAAAAGGAACGCCAGGAAGCCGAGCACAACAGCCGGCACCCACATGGCAAACCTTACGACCTTCTGCGCCCGAGGGCTGAGTTGCCCCCCTGATCCCAGGGTCAAGTGGCTCGCACCATATGCGCGTGCATCATTCATAAGAGCAATTCCTCATTTTAGGGTTTACATTATTTATTGTTTTACAATAATAAATGCGCGCCGATCAAGGCCAACTTATCCATTGGAGCTAAAAATGTCTTCTAAGACAGGCCGCCTTCGGGCGATCACCCCCAACTTGTTCAACGCCCACGCTGTGCTTGGTTTACTGGCGGCCGCGGCCGTAGGGATGCCGACAGTCGCCCGCGCCGCAGACACCATCGCCGCGCGCGACGTGTTTGTTCCTGCCCCACCTGCCATCACTGAAACGAGCCGCTGGTCCGGGATCTATGTCGGGTTCGGGCTCAGCGGTCTCATCCGCGACACCAGAATCGACAAAGGCGCTGGAAACCCCTCTTTCTCGCAGGGCACAGCCACGATCACGCCGAGCCTGTATGCTGGCTACAATTTCGATGGGCCGGGGAGCTTGGTGTGGGGTTTTGAGGGTGATCTGACCTATTCGGGAAAAGGCACAACCTTCACCGATCCGGTGCTTGGTACTTTCCAGCGCAAAGGGCGTTTCATGGGCACGGCGCGGGTTCGGGCCGGTATTGAGGCTGGCAACGCTCTGTTCTACGGCACGGCTGGCCTGGCCCTGACGAACTATGAAATCCGTCCGAGCACAGTCACCAACAATGATGTGAACTGGCGCGCCGGCGTAGCCGTCGGCGCCGGTATCGAATACGCCCTCAACGACAACTGGTCCGTGCGCGGCGAGGGTATTTACACCCACTTTGGCAAGAAAAACATTACGTTCGCCGGCACATCGCGTGAAGTGAAAGACCGTTTCGGACAAGTGCGAATCGGCTTCACGCGGAGTTTCTGACCCATGACCGTGAAGCCATTTGTCTCCGCTGCCTTGGCGGCGGCGGTGATGATGGGTCTGACGGGCTGCTTCGGCACGCCCGTCACGTCCATCCCCTCTATCGCCCGCATTGATTTCGAAACCACTGATGTATCTCAATTGGCTGTGGCCGTTCGGGTGCCGGAAAGCCTTCGCAGCGCACCCGAAGGTGCCGTCCTGACACTGATGATAATGGATGAGGACAATCCGGGCCAATTTCAAACAGGCAATTTTCTGCTGGAGCAAACGGATGCCGCCCGCAGCGATGAGTATCTTTTGTCTCAGCGCAAAGCCGGAACAGACGTCCGGTCATACCGGTTAAGGCGGGCGGACGTGCCCCTTTTCCGAGCCCTGCGGGCGCTCCGGTTCACCGCCGATGGCGAAAACAAGCGAGGGGCGCTCACGGCACGACCACGTCTGTGCCGCCCGGCCAACTGGAAAGCGGATAAGCTGCCGGTCTCAGTCTATCTGAGGACGTCCGAAACCAAGCGTTTCGTTCCCGTCCGCTTGGACTATGACCTTCGTCAAGACCTGGACGATGAGACACTGAACACATTCCTGCCTGTTTGCGACAAGCAGCAGCGGCGTCTGTCGAAGGGATAAACGGTCAAAGTGTCAGAAAACGGAGCCGGATGCGAACCTGCGCCCGGTTCCAGCCTATCCCGCGAGCCGCTGCGCCACCGTCGATGCGAAGTAGGTGAGGATACCGTCGCAACCGGCTCGCTTGAAGGCGGTGAGGCTTTCCCACATGGCGCTTTCGCCATCGATCCAGCCATTGGCAGCGGCGGCGTGGATCATCGAATATTCGCCACTCACCTGGTAAGCGAACATAGGTGTGTTGAACGTGTCCGAAGCCCGGGCGATGATGTCCAGATACGGCATGCCCGGCTTCACCATCACCATATCAGCGCCTTCTTCTATGTCCTTGGCGATTTCGCGCAGGGCCTCGTTGCCGTTGGCCGGGTCCATCTGGTAGCCGCGTTTGTCGCCCTTGAGGTGCGCATCGGCGCCCACGGCTTCACGGAACGGCCCATAGAAGGCAGACGCATATTTCGCGGCATAGCTCATGATCATCACGTCCTGGCGGCCTTCGGCGTCCAGCGCGCGGCGAATGGCGCCGATACGACCGTCCATCATGTCCGATGGCCCTAGAATGTCCGCTCCGGCCTCGGCCTGCACGAGCGACTGTTTGATGAGGATTTCCACCGTTGCATCATTTCCCACGATCTGGTCGCCACGCACCACGGTCTGCGCACCCACTGGTCCACCCGGGCGCAAAACGCCGTCATGGCCGTGGGTCGTGTAAGGATCGAGCGCCACGTCGAGCATGATACCGATCTCAATGCCCGCCTCTCTTATGGCCCGTGTAGCGCGGCACACCAGATTATCGGGATTGCAGGATTCTTCGCCTTCCTCCGACCGTAGATTAGGCGGTGTGTTGGGGAAGATGGCGACCGCAGGCACCCCCAGGCTCTCGGCCATGCGGGCTGCCTCCACGGCGCGGTCGATCGACATGCGTTCGACACCGGGCATGGCTGATACGGGTTCGGTAACGTCATGGCCTTCAATCACGAAGATCGGCCAGATCAGATCTGAGACTGAGATCTGGTTCTCCCGCACCAAGGCGCGGCTCCACTCATAACGCCGCGTGCGGCGGAGGCGCTGGTGGCCTGTGATGTCATCAATCGAGGGGAGGGTGGGTCGGTCAGTCATGTCAGATCCGTCAAGCAGGTTTGCCGGACTATATGTCAGGCGCAATTGTCAGGCCACCCGTTTCCTGCACCAATCAGTTCGTGCAATCGCTTGCCAAAGCCCGTTCAGACGGCAAAACAGGATGCATGTTCATCGATCATGTCCAGCCACCGCAACGGACCGTCTATCACCGGTTTCACGACGCGCTGTTGCGCGTCATCGCTCTGGCGCTTTTGGTGCTCAGCGCTATTGCCTGGCTACGGCTGGTGGGCGTCGGTGAGGTTGCCGATCTGGACATTGGTGTCGCCGGCTGGCGGTTCGATCTGATGCCGACCCATTGGCGAGTCGTGGTTGTCGTGATGGCCGTGCTGGGGCCCGTGGCCGCAGTGGGTCTTTGGATGCTGTCGCCATGGGGTGTTGTCCTGTGGTTTGCGCTCACCTTTTTTCAGTTGGCCATATTCGCGGTTTTCGCAGACAGGTTTGAAGCCCGCCCGGCGCTGGTGACTTTTCATATCATATGTCTGGCGGTTTACGCCCTGACCTGGGTTAGGGTGAAGCTGGTGGAGCGGGAACAGAGGCTCAGCTGAAGCCAGCACTGTCGACTGACCTAGGGTTACCAGCTCGACTCTCGGCGTAATGAACCGAATCTCAACGGGCTCTCACGCGTAAATCGAATCTTCATATTGCCTTTTAAGTCGAGTTTTAGACGTATCCGCTACAACGCTCTCATGGGTGAGACATAAAAACCAAAACACCCGCACAGAGAGGCAAATGTAATGAGTAATGCTGCAAAGGCGGTTCAGTCTCCGGACTGGGTCGGACAGGCACCGGAGGGGGACGGCGCGATCCGCCCGCTCTACATGGAAGCTCTGACGCTCGTGGAACGGCTTCACCGCCGCCTGCTGGACGTCATCAAGGACGAGTTTGACCGCCACGGTCGCAACGACATCAACGCTATTCAGGCGCTGTTGCTGGCCAATATCGGTGAGAGCGAACTGACGGCAGGCGAACTGCGCAGCCGCGGCTACTATCTGGGCTCAAACGTCAGCTACAACCTCAAGAAGCTGGTGGAGCTCGGCTTCATCAACCATGAGAAGAGCAAGGTTGATAAGCGCGCGGTCCGCATCTCATTGACCGAGAAGGGCCATGAAGTCGCTCGGATCGTCGACGATCTGTACGACAGGCACATTCTGTCCATCGAACAGGTGGGCGGTCTGGATGAGGGTGAGTTCTCGCGCCTCAACAAAAGCCTTCAGCGTCTCGAGCGTTTCTGGACCGACCAGATCCTCTATCGCCTCTAGGCGACCACATCTGTGCGGGGCCGGGTAGTACGCTCTCCTCCCGAGTGTCTACTCGGCCGGCACAGACTTTTTGCGCGCAATACTCCGTGGCAGCACCGCAGGAACTTGCTCTGCGTATGAGCCAAACCCGGAGCGCGTATTTTTGAGATGCAGGTCCGTGAGCGGCATGGAAACACCAAACATGGCCAAACCCAGAACGATGGGCCCGATCCAAACCAGCCACGACCCGGTGACCGCGAAGGCTGCCAGCGCCAGCCCAACCCAGGCAATGATCTCTCCCAGATAGTTGGGATGACGGCTCAGGCCCCACAGGCCGGACGACAAGAGCTTTCCGGCATTGGCCCTATCGCGCTTGAAGCTGGCGAGCTGACCGTCCGCCACTGCCTCGATGGTGAACCCAACGCTGAAAACAGCCATCCCGATCCAAAAAACGCCATTCGCGATCGGCCCGTCGGCGCTTCCCATAACCACGATGACGGGAAACTGCACCAGCCAGTGAATGATGGCCTGCAGCACAAAAATCTTGAAAAGACTGGTCCACCAGAAGGAAGCGCCACCCGCCTCGCGCATGGCGGCATAGCGACCGTCTTCCGCGTCTGAGCGCACGTGTCTCGCAATCAGATGACTCGCCAGCCGCCCGGCCCACACGGTGATGGCTAGGCTGAATAGGATCACCGGCCAACCTGTCTGCCCCATCACAAGAATCCCAAGCCACGCTGTAACGGCAAAACCTGGTCCCCAGTAGAAGTCCACCACGCCAGCATCGCTGGTTTTGACGCTCGCCATCCAAACAACGACGAAGGCGACGAGGGTCACGACGAAGGACACGAGCCAAAAGTTGCTGGCAAGAGCGGTCATGGCAAAAAGGTCTCTCTTCCGAACGTTTGTGGCCCAACCGGTTGGTCAGACTGTTTCCAGCCACCGCTCCGTCACAATTGGCTGGTTGACAAATTGGTGAGAACTCAACGCGTTGAACTGACCATAGGTGAGGTGATACATGTTCATCATCAGTTCAGCGCTGCTTACGCATTTGAAACCCAAACGGATGCACAAGCATTCTTAACCAACCCCCGAAGATCAGACAGATCCCGCACGGACGACACATTCCATGGCGCACGAGAAAGACGAAATGACCGCAAAAGCTCCAAACAAAGCTGTTGGACGCCCGATAACCCGACGCAGCCTGCTGGCCGCGACCGGCGCTTTTGGCGCGATGACGGCTGCGAGTCCGGCGTTTGCGCAGAATGCGATCGACGAATTTCTCCGCAATACCAAGCGCGGCGGCCTCACCAACAGCTTTGACGGCACTGCAGTGACCGGCGGGCGCGAGAGCATTCCTGAGGTCTCGACCAACGTGCCGGTCTTCTCACAACAGGTTGTGGGGCATCTCGTCGCAGCGATTGAAGAATACCGCGGCATCGTCTCGCGCGGTGGCTGGCCGATTGTGCCTGCCAACCAGAAACTGCGTGTTGGCAATGTGCACCCCAATGTCTCGATCCTGCGTCAGCGCCTGATGATCTCCGGTGACCTGCCACGCTCGGTCGGTGTGTCAGACAGTTTCGACACCTTTGTTGATCAGGGGCTCAAGCGCTTCCAGCAGCGCCACGGCATGCCGGCAGACGGTGTGGCGGGTGAGTTCACCTTTGCTGCTCTCAACGTGTCTGCGCCCGTGCGCTTGGGGCAGCTCGAGACGAACCTTGTGCGGTTGCGCTCCATGTCCGGTTTCCTTGGCGGCCGCTACGTGATGGTCAATGTGCCTGCGCAGGAAATCGAAGTTGTGGAGGGTGAGCGCGTGGTGGGACGCCACGCGGCCGTGGTCGGCAAGATCGACCGGCAGACGCCCATTCTGAACTCGAAAATCCACGAGATGAACATCAATCCGTATTGGACGGCACCTGTCTCCATCGTGCGCAAGGACATCATTCCCCTGGTTCGCGAGAACGGTAAGTATCTCGAAGAGAATAAGATCCGCATTTTTGACGGATCAGGAAACGAGGTCGATCCGTCCTTCATCGACTGGAACACCGAAGATGCTGTGAACTACCGGTTCCGCCAGGATCCGTCGCGCATCAATGCCATGGGCTCTGTGAAGATCAACTTCCCCAACCCCCACGCTGTCTACATGCACGATACCCCGCAGCAGAGCCTTTTCTCCAAGCTTTTGCGGTTTGAGTCGTCAGGATGTGTGCGCGTTGCAAACGTGCGCGACATGATGGTCTGGCTGGCCCGCGACACGCCGGGCTGGGATCGCCGCACCATTGAGCGCACCATTGAGAGTGGCGAGCGGATCGATATCAATCTGACCGAGCCGGTGCCGGTTTATTTCACATACATTTCGGCCTGGTCTACGGGCCCGGGTGTGGTGCAGTTCCGCGATGACATCTATCAGCGTGACGGCGTGTCCGAGCTCAACATCGGAACCAACATCTAGGCCCTGCACATGCCCAGCCGCGACGCCAGATTGGAACTTGCTGAAGTTTACTTCGAGTTCCATCCGGTTGGGCAGCAGATGCGCGTGGCTGCCATTGATGGCGCGACCGGAACGGAAGTGGTTTTCGCAGCACAGCTTGGCACGTCTCAGGATGCAATGAAGTCGCTCGGCATGGCTAAGTTGCAGCGTCGCTTGGCAGCAAAGGCGAGTCCCGAAAATGCCAGTCAGTCCGACAAGCCCGACAAGCGTCCCGGTATTCTGGTCTGAAGAGCATTCTCGTCTGAAAATCTGTTCCACAATGAACGCGTTGTGCGTCGCATTCGCACTTTGGTGATGTGCGCGGCCCGTGATAAGGCCTGCCCAAATTTCTTCATGAGGGGACCCCATGTCCGAGCAAGCCCGCGCCTATGACGCAAACGCCCATGCCGACTTTTTTGCCAAGCGTGTAGAAGAGACCGACGCCGAACTGTTTGGCGCACTCAATGGCGAGCTTGGTCGTCAGAGCCACGAGATCGAACTCATAGCCTCCGAAAACATCGTCAGCCGCGCTGTTCTGGATGCTCAGGGATCGGTGATGACCAATAAGTATGCCGAGGGCTATGTTGGCCGCCGCTACTATGGTGGCTGTGAGTTCGTGGACGTGGCCGAGAAGCTGGCCATCGAACGGGTCACCAAGCTCTTCGGCTGCTCCTATGCGAATGTGCAGCCATCCTCGGGCAGCCAGGCTAACCAGGGCGTGTTCCTCGCATTGATAAAGCCGGGCGACACCATCCTCGGCATGAGCCTCGACGCTGGCGGTCACCTCACCCACGGTGCAAAGCCCAACTTGTCGGGTAAATGGTTCAACCCAGTTCAGTATGGTGTGCGTGAAGAAGATGGTCTGATCGATTATGATCAAGTCGAAGCCCTGGCCAAAGAACACAAACCAGCCCTCATCGTTGCGGGTGGGTCCGCCTACAGCCGCGTCATTGACTTCAAGCGCTTCCGCGAGATTGCGGACATGGTGGGTGCCTATCTGTGGGTCGACATGGCGCACATTGCTGGTCTGGTGGCTGCTGGCCTGCACCCCAGCCCGTTCCCGCACGCCCATGTGGCCACGACCACAACCCACAAGACATTGCGCGGCCCGCGCGGTGGTCTGATCCTGTCCAACGATGAAGCGCTGGGCAAAAAGTTCAACTCGGCGATCTTCCCCGGTCTGCAGGGTGGGCCGCTCATGCACGTTGTTGCGGCAAAGGCTGTGGCTTTCGGTGAAGCGCTGCGTCCTGAATTCCGCTCCTACATTTCCTCGGTCTGCGACAACGCAAAGGCCCTCGCTGAGCGCCTCAAGGGCCATGGCTTTGACATCGTGTCCGGCGGCACCGATACCCACCTCATGCTGGTGGACCTACGGCCCAAAGGCGTAACGGGTAATGTGTCCGAAAACGCCCTCAAGCGCGCCAACATGACCTGCAACAAGAACGGCGTGCCGTTCGATCCTGAGAAGCCGATGGTGACGTCTGGCATTCGTCTTGGCACACCAGCGGCGACGACCCGCGGCTTTGGCGTTGCCGAGTTCCAGCAGGTTGGCGACTTCATTGCCGAGACCCTGGAAGGGTTTGCGGCAAATGGCGAAGAGGGCAATGCCGGCGTCGAAGCTGATGTCGCAAAGCGCGTCGTCGAATTGACCAACCGCTTCCCGATTTACGGCTCCGCTTACTGAGCGGTCCGCCATTCTTCATGGCCAGCTTGATGGTGGGCGACTGAGCGCCGCCAGCTTTTGCATATCTGGCTTCTCCGGCTTATGTGACGGCCATGCGTTGCCCATTCTGTTCATCGCCTGACACACAGGTCAAAGATTCCCGGCCAACCGACGATAACACGGCCATCCGTCGTCGCCGGTCGTGCTCGGCTTGTGGTGCGCGCTTCACCACGTTTGAGCGGGTGCAGCTTCGCGAACTGCTGGTGGTCAAAAAGTCTGGCCGCAGAATGCCATTTGATCGCGAAAAGCTGGCACGGTCCATCGCCGTGGCGTTGCGCAAACGTGATGTGGATTTGGAGCGTGTGGAGCAAATGATCTCCGGCATTGTCCGCCAGTTGGAGAGCTTGGGAGAGGCAGAGATTTCCTCCGAGAAGATCGGCCTTGCCATCATGGAAGGGCTCAAAGCCATTGATGATGTGGCTTATGTCCGGTTCGCCTCGGTCTATCGCGATTTCAGCCAGGCTGAGGATTTCGCCAAGCTGATCAGCGAACTGGAAACCGAGCAAGAATGACCAAGCTGGCGCAGGATTCGCGCTTTATCGATGCGGCCACACGCTATGCGCGTCGGCATATGGGGCTGACAGGCACCAACCCATCAGTCGCAACCTTGCTGGTTCAGGGCAGCGAAGCCGGCCATCAGATCGTGGGCCGAGGCATCACAGCTTTGGGCGGTCGTCCCCATGCCGAGCGCATTGCCCTTGATGAAGCGGGAGAGGCGGCCCGAAGCTCAACAGCCTATGTCACCCTTGAACCCTGCGCTCACCATGGCGTTACGCCACCGTGCGCCCAGGCGCTGATTGATGCGGGCGTTGCACGTGTCGTCACGGCTTATGTTGACCCCGATTCCCGCGTGGACGGGCAGGGTCATGCCATGCTGCGGGTTGCGGGAATTGAGGTGATTGAGGGCGTCGGTTCCGAACACGCTGCCCGCGACCTCGCAGGATACTTGTCGCGCAAAAGCTCCTTCCGGCCCCATGTGCATCTGAAACTTGCCTTGAGCGCTGACAATCAGCTGGGGCGACCCGGACAGGAAGTGCCAATCACCGGCGAAGAGAGTCGCGCTCAGGTCCACCTGATGCGGGCGCAGTCTGACGCCATTCTCGTCGGCGCGGGTACACTGCGTAGCGACGACCCCTCGCTGACGTGCCGCCTTCCGGGCTTGGAAACGCGCTCCCCGCTTCGCATCATATTGGCCGGCAACACGCCGTTGCCGCTGGAGTCCAGGGTTTTTGCAACGGCCCGCGACGTCCCTACGCTTGTGGTGCCCGGCGCTGGAGTGGCGTCTGAGACCAGAAGACATTTGTCGGCCATGGGGGTGGAACTGCTGGGTGCAGAACCCGTGAACGGGCGCGCGCCCTGGCCTGAGCTATTGGAAGATCTCGGTGCTCGCGGACTGTCGACTCTTTTCGTTGAAGGCGGTGCCACGGTGGCGGCATCGGCCCTGGCCAGCGGTCTGGTAGACCGTATCTCGCTGTTTCAGGCGGATATGGAACTTGGTGAGGGCGGCATTTCTTCGCCCATGACTGTCGACCGGTTGGACGCTGATCATGGCTGGACCCATATCAGTGCTCACCGTTATGGAAACGACATTTGCCACACCTTCGAGCGGCGCAACGAGACCTGATCCATGTTCACCGGTATCATCACAGACATTGGCGAGGTCATCGCCACCGAAGACCTGGCCGAGGGGCGTCGTTTCACCGTTCGCACGGCTTATGATGTGCCAAGCATAGACATCGGTGCCTCCATTGCCCATGCGGGCGTCTGCCTGACGGTCACAGAAAGGCAGTCCGACAGCTACACCGTAGAGGCGTGGGAAGAGGCGCTGCGCCTGACAACTGCCGGAAATTGGACGGTTGGCACAAAGCTCAATTTGGAGCGCGCGCTCAAGATCGGCGATGAATTGGGCGGCCACATCGTGTCCGGTCACGTGGACGGTAAGGCTGAGATCGTCTCTGTCGAGGCCGAGGGGGATGCCATGCGGTTCACGCTGGTGGCGCCCGAGGGTCTCGCACGTTTCATCGCGCCCAAGGGCTCGGTTTGCCTTGATGGCACGTCGCTCACCGTCAATGCCGTGGATGGCCCACGGTTCGATGTGCTCCTGATCCGCCACTCGCTTGAGGCGACCACCTGGGGCACTGTTCGCCAGGGTGATTTCGTCAATCTCGAAGTGGACACCATGGCGCGCTACGCCGCGCGGCTGGCGCAATTTCCCTCAATCGACTGAACGCAAACCAATAAGCGCTTGAACCGTACGCGCCGCCATGGTTCACCACGCGCCTGTGCACACTTATCGAGCTAGCCATGCCCCATCTTCTGATTGTCGATGCCCGTTTCTATGAGGATCTTGCCGAAGATCTGTTCGATGGCGCGACCCATGCCCTGAAAGCGGCTGGCGCCACCTGGGATCATATTTCTGTTCCCGGCGCGCTGGAAATACCTGTGGCGATCCGCATGGCCGAGCAGGGGTCCAAACACTATGATGGCTATGTGGCACTAGGCTGCGTGATCCGAGGCGAAACCACCCACTACGACATCGTGGCCGGCGAGAGCTCCCGCGCCATCATGGATTTGGGCATTCAGCACGGCATTGCCATCGGAAACGGTATTCAGACGGTCGAGAACAGGGCACAGGCCGAAGCGCGAACCAAGCGTTCTGAGAAAGACAAAGGCGGCGGCGCGGCAAAGGCGGCTTTGTCGTTGATCGCAGCGCGCGAAACCCTTGGTGCGTCCCAGTGAGTGACGCCAAGGCCCCTGCCGACAAAGGGCCCAACAAGCGCAGCCTGGCACGGCTGGCGGCTGTTCAGGCGGTCTATCAACTCGACGTATCGGGCGCATCGCTCACATCCATAGTGGCTGAATATGAGACGTTTCGGCTTGGTCAGGAGATTGATGGCGAGCAGATGCGCGAGGCGGATGTTGGCTGGTTTCGCAACACGGTCGGCGGGGTCGTTCAGCGTCAGAAAACCATCGATCCACTCATCAATGCCGCACTGCCGGACAATTGGCCGTTGGCGCGCATGGACATGACACTCCGGGCCATCCTGCGTTGTGGCGTGCTCGAGTTTCTCGCGCGGCGAGATGTCCCGGCCAAAGTGATCATCAGCGAATATGTGGATGTCACAAAGGCCTTCTTTGAAGGTGATGAGCCCAAGATCGTCAACGGTGTGTTGGACCGCATCGGTCGCCAGCGCCGCGAGGGCGAACTGGACAATCGCGAGTCTGAAGCCATGGAAGCCGATGCCCAGACCCTGGAAGCGGTGCCGGACGATGCGGCGCGCGCCAGCTAGTTATGGCTGACCAGCTGGACGAGTTTGATATCATCGCCCGGCACTTTGCGCCGCTGGCTCGTTCCTGCCCCGACATCGAGACCTTCCGGCTGATGGACGATGCGGCCACCATTCGGTCGCGCCCCGGCAAGAGACTGGTCGTCACATCTGACTCGCTTGTGGCCGGAATTCACTTCTTTGGGGATGAGCCGCCGGCGCAGATCGCCCAAAAGGCCCTCCGTACCAACCTGTCTGATCTCGCCGCCAAAGGCGCTGAACCTCGCGGTTATACCATGGCTCTGCACCTGCCACCTGGTCGGGGTGATCAATGGCTTGCCGGTTTCGCGGAAGGTCTGCGGGATGATCAGTCCACATATGGCATCAGTCTTCTGGGTGGAGACACAACCAGCAGCCCGACCCTGGCCATTGCCATCACGGCGATAGGGGAGGTCGACGGCTCCTATCCGGCTCGGCAAAATGCGGAGATCGGGGATGATGTATGGGTCACCGGAACGATTGGTGATGCAGCGCTCGGTCTGAAGCTCTATGAGGGAACTCTCCAACTCGACGACGTTGTCGCGGATCATCTGCGGCTTCGGTATCGCCTGCCGCAACCTCGGCTGGAGGTGCGGCCTCTGCTCATCGCCCATGCCAAGGGGGCGATGGATGTCTCCGACGGCCTGCTCGCTGATCTTGGCAAGATGTGCAGGGCAGCGAAGGTCGGTGCGCGAGTGATGTCAGACCTTATTCCCGTGAGCCCAGAGGCGCGGCAGGCTGTTGCGACCCTGGGTCAGCGCGCGCTTCAACCCTTGATGGCCGGTGATGACTACGAGGTGCTATTCACAGCTGATCCGCTTGCGCGCAGTTCCATTCAGTCGATGGCGTTGGAGTTGCCTTTTGGCGTAACTCGGATCGGGCAGATCATGAAAGCTGAAAGCAGCCATCAGGTTTTGCTGTTGGACGAGGCGGGCAATCCGGTCCATCTAGACGGCGTGGGCCATGTGCATCGGCTCTGAGCCCCGTTGAGGAACGACAATGGCCATAACTGCATCTGACAACACCAGTACGTTGAGAGCCGCGGCCAAGCGCAACGTTGTTCTGCTGGCGTTGACGACCAGCATTCTGGGGCCCGTTGCTCCCATATCGATTGCGACGGGCGGCTTGGCGGGGCAAACGCTTCTGGGCAACGATCACATGCTCGCCACCCTGCCGGTCACCGGGTTCAACCTGGGTGTCGGATTGGGCGCGATTCCAGCCGCGCTTCTCATGCGGCGCATCGGCCGCAAGCGCGGATTTATGGCCGGGGCTGGCGTCGCCTTCCTGGGTGGGCTCGTTTCTGCGCTGGCGCTGATCTACGCATATTTTTGGCTGTTCGCCCTGGGTGTGTCGGTCGTGGGGGCCAGCTACTCATTCGTTGCCCAATATCGATTTGCTGCAGCCGACTATGGCGACGAGGACTTTAAGGCCAAAGCTATCTCTTTCGTGATGCTGGGCGGTATTGGCTCCGCCATCATCGGGCCACAACTGGTCATCTTTACGAGCGAAGCGCTGGCGCCATACACGTTTGCCGGAAGCTACCTCGCGATCTGCGGCATCGCTATCGTGGGCATGCTGATGCTTGCTTTTCTGCAGCCGGTTTCATCGCCGGAGCCTGGTGGCGAGGTCGAGACGCCGCAGGGTCGCCCGATGGCCCAGATCGTCCGACAGCCGCGCTTCATCGTGGCCACTATTGTCACCATTTCAGGTGGCTCGCTGATGAGCTTTGTTATGACGGCTGCACCCCTGGCCATGATTGCTTGCGGCTTTTCGGTGGCCAGCGCGGCCATGGGTATTCAGTGGCATGTCATCGCTATGTTTGCCCCCAGCTTCTTCACCGGCCACCTGATGACCCGCTTCGGCAAGGAGCGGGTGGTGGCCGCAGGCCTCTTGATACTGGTCGTTTGCGCCATTGTTGCCTTGTCCGGCATTCAGCTGTGGCAGTTCTGGCTGGCTCTTATTCTTCTGGGAGTGGGTTGGAACTTCGCCTTTATAAGCGGCACGGCGTTGGTGACAACAACCTACCGGCATGAAGAGCGTCAGCGCGTGCAGGGCGTGTTCGACTTTCTGGTCTACGGCTTCGCCGCTGTGGCGTCCGGCTTGTCAGGTGTGGTTTTGAATTTGGTGGGCTGGAACGTCGTCAATCTGATCATTTTCCCCGTCGTGGCGCTCGCCTTGGGCTGCCTGATCTGGCTGGCACGGCAACCTCAAGAGCCGGTTGCGGCCTGAGACGCAAATTGATCAACGCATGCACATAGATATCTGTGTTCTTTCGTCTAACGTCCGGTTGATTTGTTCTCGTCAAACGGATTGAGTCCGCCCGGGAGGAAGCACGCGCTTCCGGAATGAATCATTTTGCGGTCCGTGACCGCTTCTCTGGGGGAATAAATGTTATCTTTGTATCTGGTGATCGCGGCCGGACTTTTGTCCGTTGTCTATGCGATCTGGGCAACGCAGTCCGTCATGTCGGCCGATGCCGGCAATGAGCGGATGAAGGAGATTGCAGGCGCAATCCAACAGGGCGCGCAGGCCTATCTGACGCGTCAGTACATGACCATCGCCATTGTGGGCGCGGTTGTATTTGTGGTGGCATGGCTGCTGCTCGGCGCGGTGGCTGCCGTCGGTTTCCTGATTGGTGCCGTGCTGTCTGGTCTGGCGGGATTCATCGGCATGCTCGTATCCGTGCGTGCGAACGTTCGCACGGCGCAGGCAGCCTCCACATCGTTGGGTGCGGGCCTCGACATCGCATTCAAGTCGGGCGCCATCACAGGAATGCTCGTGGCCGGTCTCGCGCTTCTTGGCGTCGCGGTCTACTACGCGATCCTGATCGGCGCAGGTTACGAAAACACGTCCCGCACCGTCATCGACGGACTTGTGGCTCTCGGCTTTGGCGCATCGCTGATCTCCATCTTCGCGCGCTTGGGCGGCGGCATCTTCACCAAAGGTGCAGATGTGGGCGGCGACCTTGTTGGTAAAGTGGAAGCGGGCATCCCGGAAGATGACCCCCGCAACCCAGCCACGATCGCAGATAATGTCGGCGACAATGTTGGCGACTGCGCCGGCATGGCGGCGGACCTGTTCGAGACCTATGCTGTGACCGTTGTGGCCACCATGGTTCTGGCCTCGATCTTCTTCGCCGGCGAGCAAGCAAGCGCTCTCATGCTTCTGCCGCTCGCCATCGGCGGTGTTTGTGTCGTGACGTCCATCATCGGCACCTTCTTCGTGAAGCTCGGTGCCAACAACTCCATCATGGGTGCGCTCTATAAGGGCTTCATCGCAACGGCGGTCATTTCCGCAGTTGCCCTGGGCGGTCTGATTTCGCTCCTGATCGGTTGGGGAACGGAGTTCACCACAACCACTGGCACCAGCTTCACAGGCGCATCGCTCTACTGGTGCATGCTGATCGGTCTGGTCATCACTGGTCTCATCATCTGGGTGACGGAGTATTACACAGGCGTGGACTATCGCCCCGTGCGGTCCATCAGTCAGGCATCGGTGACCGGTCATGGCACCAATGTGATCCAGGGCCTTGCTGTCTCTCTCGAAGCGACGGCTCTGCCCGCGATCATCATCATCATCGGCATCATCCTCACCTATTCGGTGGCTGGTCTGTTCGGCATCGCCATTGCAGTGGCCGCCATGTTGGCCCTTGCTGGCTTCGTGGTGGCTCTCGATGCATTCGGTCCGGTGACTGACAATGCGGGCGGCATTGCCGAGATGTCGGGTCTGCCGGATGAAGTCCGCAACACGACAGATGCACTTGATGCCGTGGGCAACACCACTAAGGCTGTCACCAAGGGCTACGCCATCGGTTCTGCCGGTCTCGGCGCGCTTGTGCTGTTTGCCGCCTACACTGAGGATCTGAAGTTCTTCTCTGCCACTGCTGCAGCGGATTCGATCTTCTTCGGTATCGAGGCTGACACGCTCTTCAACTTGTCCAACCCATATGTGGTTGCTGGCCTGCTGTTTGGTGGCCTGCTGCCATATCTGTTCGGTGGCATGTCCATGACGGCCGTCGGCCGGGCAGGGGGTGCCGTTGTGGAAGAGGTACGCCGTCAGTTCCGTGCTGATCCTGGCATCATGGAAGGCACGTCCAAGCCCGACTACGCACGGGCCGTGGACATGCTGACCCGCGCTGCGATCAAGGAGATGATCATACCGTCGCTCCTGCCGGTTCTGTCTCCGATCTTCGTGTTCTTTGCAGTCTATCTGATCTCATCGCCTGCCAACGCATTCGCCGCTCTCGGCGCCATGCTGCTGGGCGTGATCGTGACGGGCTTCTTCGTGGCCGTATCCATGACCGCCGGTGGCGGTGCATGGGACAATGCGAAGAAGAGCTTTGAAGATGGCTTTGTCGACAAGGACGGTGTCCGCCATGAAAAGGGCGGCGAAGCTCACAAGGCTTCTGTCACGGGAGACACTGTGGGCGATCCATACAAGGATACGGCTGGCCCGGCTGTGAACCCGATGATCAAGATCACCAACATTGTGGCTCTGCTGCTTCTGGCGGTGATGGCCCACTAGCCATCGCACATCGAGAAATAGAGAGGGCCGCTGAGACATCAGCGGCCCTTTTGATTCAACGCTCGGTACTAGCTCGGCAGGTGTCCTGTTTTCACGTAGATCAGGCAGCCCTCCTCAGAGAACGGCGTGTGTTGAGACAAGTGCGGGCTGCGCAGCCAACTGCCTGCCGGATAGTCGCCATGCTCATCCTGAAACATGCCTTCCAGCACCAGAATTTCCTCGCCGCCCCAATGCCGGTGGGCGTTGAAATGTGTTCCCGGCTGCCACCGCACAAGCGCGCAACTCTCCGAGCCGAAGCTATGCAGCGGCAAGAGGCTTAGTCCGGGCGCTGACCCAGGCAGAAAGGCCTCATCGTTTGTTTTGATGTGCTTCTGCTCGCAATCGGCTTTGTCAAACTGATGCAGTTTCACGAAAATCGTGCAGCCCTCGGCGCTGTGGGGCGTGTGTTTGGAACCGATGGGGTTGCGAACATAGGAGCCGGTGGGAAAGTCCCCCGTCTCGTCGGAGAAGGTACCTTCAAGCACGAGATACTCCTCACCACCGCCATGTTCGTGCTCCGAAAACTCAGCGCCCGCTTCGAAGCGAACGATGGATGTGGCCCGCGCAACTTCGCCGCCAACCCGATCCAGCATACGCCGCATCACGCCGCCAGACGGTGAAGGGCTCCACTCGACGTCACCCGGTCGAACCACCACTCGCTCGCTGAAGTCGGATCTGATCTGCATTTCTGTTTCTACCCCTTGTCCAATTGCCGTCGGAAACTGCGCACTGCATCATCGAAAGTCTCGATTGTGCCGGACACTCGCGTGAGTATGTGGGCACCCTCCACCAGGGCGAGTGTCGCCATTGCCTTTGCTCTCGGATCGCGCTCCTTCGTGGAAACGCTTCCGTCCTGCTCACCAGCTTCGAATGCAGCGATGAGCCACTCAATACTGTTCTGGTGAAAGGCGGTCATCATCCCCTGTGCCCCTTCGGAGAGGCTGGGTCGGCTGAGCGACATGGCCACGCAAAGGCAGATCTGTTCACCCTGGGACAGCGCCTCCCGGTATAGATCGAGATAGCCTCGCAGCCTCGCCGCAGCGTTTTCGCTTGTTGTGGATAGTGTCTGCAACCTATCCTGAAATCGGGCGCAGTAGCGCTCCATCATGGCTACCGCCAAATCATCCTTGGTGGGGAAATGGTAATGAATGCTCGCCTTTCGAATGCCGATATCAGCCGACAGGTGGGCGTAGCTGAACGCATCGAACCCCTGACTTCGGCAGATGGCTTCAGCGCTATCGAGGAGGCGGTCTCGAGTGTCCATACATGAACCTACCATGTAGTAGGTAGATAATTCAATAGTCGCAGCACGCTTGCGCCTGCAACGGCCTGCGCCTATCAAGCGCGCCAGCTAAACCTCCCAAATAACGGACCTCCACATGCGCATCGACGCCATCTCCATAGGCAACAACCCACCTGAAGACGTGAACGTGATTGTCGAGGTGCCTGTTGGCGGTCAGCCCATCAAATATGAGCTGGACAAGGACGCTGGGACGCTGGTCGTCGACCGCTTTCTCTACACGCCCATGACCTATCCGGGAAATTACGGTTTCGTCCCGCACACACTGTCCGACGATGGCGACCCCATCGACGTTCTTGTCTGCAACACGCGTCCACTGGTGCCCGGTTGCGTCATCAATGTACGCCCGATTGGTGTGATGCTGATGGAAGATAATTCAGGTCAGGACGAGAAGATTATTGCGGTACCGTCCCACGAACTGACCAAGCGCTACGACAATGTGCTCGAATACACGGACATGCCGGCCATTACGCTGGAGCAGATCGAGCACTTCTTCCGTCACTACAAGGATCTCGAGCCCGGAAAATGGGTCAAGACCGATGGCTGGCGGGGTGCTGCAGAAGCCAGGAAAATGATCGAGCAGGCAATTGAGCGCGCGGGCAAAGTTGCCTAGCGCGCGATCCTGCCGAACGAGCCGAGCAGCTGTCCAATGAAGCTCAGGTCCCGACCGCCGGTGGGCGTGGTCCGTGAGATGTAGTCGAACACCTTGCCGTCTTCCAAGCCATAATTGGCTTTGCGGCTAACCTGGTCTTCGCCGTCGAAATAGATCGCCAGAACACGCTGATTTACGATCCGTGCACGCTGATAGGCCAAGGCGCGGGTTTTGGTCTGGCTGATGTAGTAGAAGGTGTCGCCGCCGTCACCGGTGCCGCTGGTGATCTGGGAAGGCGTTCCGAGAGCCAGAAGCACCTGATCTCGGCTTGCTCCGGTTTCGACCAGTGCAATGGTTCTTTCATCCTGAACATAGCCGAGATTGAATGTTTCGGTTGTGTTGCACGCGCTAACACCCAGCGCCAGCAAAGGTACCGCCAGCACGATGGCCAGGCGGTTCTTGCCCAACTTGGATGAGGTTTTGCCTTGATCGCAAACGTCATGATCGATCAGGGGTGTTTGGTTTTGCATGTCCACTCAATCCGCCTATATGCCGGTACGCGAAAGCCAGTCGTGGCCGTTGGCCGGAAACTGGTGCAGTGATAGGTCGTAGCTTGAAGGCTGGCAAGTTGGCGCCAAAATAACCGAGCCACATCACGCATTTGATGCGGTGCGACACAATTGTGGTGGCACCATGGTCGGCCGACGAGATGGCCAGGTATGAGGGAGGCACACGATGGTGCTTGGTCTGTTCAGAAGTCTGCGTTCGGTGCCACAGGCCGATTCCCTTTACGCCGAACTCATGGAAGCGGCCCGTCAGCCGCGCTTCTATGCCAGTCTGGGCGTGCCGGACACCATGACAGGGCGCTTTGACATGCTGGTCCTGCACGTTTTCCTGTTCACCCACCGCATCAGCGATCGGGAAGCCTTACGCGACCTTGGACAGGAGGTCTTTGACAACTTTTTCAACGATCTCGACGCGTCGCTCCGGGAGGTCGGTATTGGCGATCTCACCGTGCCAAAGCGCCTCAAGAAAATGGCCAATTCCTTCTACGGGCAGGTGCGGGTCTATGCCAAACCTCTCGAAGGCGGCGACCAGACCGCATTGGCCGAAGCATTGAGCCGCAATCTGTCGACCAAGGACGCGGAGAACCCCATCGATACGATGACCATTGCCGAATATATGATCGCAGCAGATCGCCACCTCAACACGATCAGCGATGATGATATCTCCAAGGGCGTGATTTCGTTTCCTTCCCTTGAGGCCATGGCGTGACGCCCTCCGACGCAGCGGATGAGGGGCCTTTTCCAGTTCCCGTTGAGGTCGTGACACTGCCAAAGTCAGGGTTTCCGGTTGCTGCAGCAGCCAGTGACGAGCAGTTGGCGGCCATTGCGGCGGAATACGGCCTGCAATCCGTCAGCCGTTTCAACATTCGGGGGACCGTGTTTCGATGGAAGTCCAAGGGTGCCCGGTTTGATGGAAAGCTCAGCGCTCATGTGGCCGCCAATTGCGTTGTGACAGATGTGCCTGTTCCTCAAACCATTGAGTTACCAGTTGATATCCTGTTCGTGCCTGAAGGGTCGCGGTTGACCCGACCTCAGACGGACGGGGAAGACGAACTGGTAGTGGATCTGGAATCCAGCGATCCCCCCGAAACCTTCTCAGGGACCAGCATCGATATTGGCGCTGTCGTTCTGGAGCTCTTCTCGCTTGAGCTGGACGCTTTCCCCCGCTCGCCCGACGCCCCCGAGCATGTTGAGTTCACGACGGCTGGCGACGAACCTGAAACTCCCGTCCAAGACCAGGCGTCGCCTTTTGCGGCTCTCGCCTCCCTCAAGGTGCCGAAATCTGATGATGGCAGCTAGCGGACAGCATCGAGCGGTTGTGTTGGGCGCACAATTGCCTATTTTCCGGCAGCGTTTCGCCCGGCCGTTCGTCGGCTAGCCGCGCATTCTCATTTTCAAGGACAGCGGGCATGACAAACACCATCACCGTATCGGTGGACGCCATGGGCAACGACAAGGGCGTCGCTACCATTATTGATGGCTGTGCCCGGGCTCTTCAATATCAGCCTAATCTTCATTTCATCCTCCACGGCAACGAGGCCCTGATCGCACCAGAGCTGACAAGGCACGAATCTCTCAAACCGGTCACGCGCATCGAACATGCCGATGTTGCCGTTTCCATGGAGGACAAGCCCAGCCAGGCCTTGCGCAAGGGGCGCTACAAATCGTCCATGTGGAAGGCTGTTCAGTCGGTGAAGGATGGTGATGCACACTTTGCCGTATCCGCCGGCAACACCGGTGCGCTGATGGCGATGTCCAAGTTTTGCCTGCGCATGATGGAGGGCGTGGACCGCCCGGTCATCGCCTGCATATGGCCAACATTGCGCGGAGAGAGCGTCGTGTTGGACGTCGGTGCCAATGTTGGTGCCAATGGCGAGCAGTTGGCCACCATGGGCGTGCTGGGCGCTGCCATGGCGCGGGCGCTGCTGCCCGTAAGAAAGCCGACCGTCGGTCTTCTGAACATTGGCGAAGAAGAGGTGAAGGGTCAGGACAATGTGCAGGAAGGGGCGCGTCTGATGCGTGGCTGGGACCTGCCAAACCTGAAATATCACGGCTTCGTAGAAGGTGACGATATTGGCAAAGGCACCACCGACGTGGTGGTAACAGAAGGCTTTGCCGGCAACATTGCCCTCAAGACCGCCGAAGGCACCGCTCGCCAGATTGGGCAGCACCTCGGCGAAGCCATGCGTGCCACACTGATGTCGAAGATCGGGGCGGTGTTTGCCCGGGGTGCCTTTCGCCATCTTCGCCAGAAGCTGGACCCGCGACGCTCCAATGGTGGCGTGTTTTTGGGTCTCAACGGCATCGTGATCAAAAGCCACGGCGGAACCGATGAGACGGGTTTTGCCCACGCCATCGAGATCGGCGCCGACATGGCTTCGAACGATCTCAACGCCAAGATTCAACGTGATGTCGCCCGTATTGCAGGCATGCTGGACGATGAGTCTGGCCAATCCGAAGGGACCTGATTTTGACGACCATTCGAGCCGTGGCACTCGGTGCCGGCCATGCCCTACCTGAAAATGCGGTGACAAATGCCGAGCTTGAGAAGCGCGTCGATACGTCTGACGAGTGGATCGTTCAGCGCACGGGGATACGCCAGCGTTACATCGCGGCAGAGGGCCAGACCACGGCCGACCTGGGCGAGGCCGCAGCCCGCGCGGCGCTAGAGAACGCCGGCGTCGGTATTGAGACGATCGATATGATCATTCTCGCAACATCGACCCCCGATAACACATTTCCGGCTACAGCCGTCGATATTCAGCATCGGCTCGGGATGACTCATGGCTTTGCATATGACCTTCAGGCGGTGTGCTCCGGCTTTGTCTATGCGCTGACATCGGCCAACAGTCATATTCAGGCCGGTATGGCGAAACGCATTCTCGTTATCGGCGCGGAGACGTTCTCGCGCATCCTGGACTGGGAAGACCGGACCACCTGCGTTCTGTTTGGTGACGGTGCGGGTGCAATTGTCCTGGAGGCTCAGGAGCAACCGGGTGTTGTCGATGATAGGGGCATTCTCACGTGCCATCTGCGCTCCAACGGCGCCCATAAAAACAAGCTTTACGTCGATGGCGGCCCATCAAGCACGGGGCAGGTAGGCCACTTGCGGATGCAGGGGCGCGATGTTTTCAAACATGCTGTTGGGATGATTTCCGACGTGATTGAAGCGGCCTACGAGGCGACCGGATACACGTCGGAGGATATTGACTGGTTTGTGCCGCACCAGGCCAACAAGCGCATCATCGACGCGTCCGCCCAGAAGCTCGGAATCGATGCCGAGAAAGTCGTCATTACGGTTGATCGGCATGGCAACACGTCTGCAGCCTCGGTGCCACTGGCGCTCTGCGCAGCGCTGGATGATGGTCGGATCAAACGAGGTGACCTGATCCTGTTTGAGGCCATGGGCGGCGGTTTCACCTGGGGTTCGGTGTTGATGCGCTGGTAATCGTCCGGTTCGGCAACAGTTCGCGCACCTTGAAGCCATTCTAAACATTGACCCCTTTGGCTTCAGCACTACACTTTCGCTTGCAACTGCGACAGCTTGTCGTACGCTACGTCATGTTTAGGAGCGTGTGGGGGGACTATGAGCGGCACTCTGACCCGGGCAGACTTGAGTGAGGCGATTTACGAGAGAGTCGGTCTTTCTAAGTCTGAGTCCAGTGATCTCGTTGAAATGGTCATTGAAGAAATCTGCGACGCCATCGTGCGTGGGGAGGATGTAAAGCTGTCCTCATTCGGATCCTTCCTGGTCCGTCACAAGTCCGAGCGCATCGGCCGCAATCCGAAGACGAAGGAAGAAGTGCCGATCCTTCCGCGCCGCGTTGCGGTCTTCAAGCCATCCAACGTTCTGAAGCAAAAGGTTCTGGATGGAAACCGCAGCAGCTCTGGCTAGCGCTTGACCCTTGCCGCTAAGATCGGGCGATTCCAGCCTTATACAGGTTCTGCAGGGAGCCCGACTTGACCAAGACCGCCGACGCGTTCCGAACAATTTCTGAAGCCGCGCAGGAATTGGATCTTCCTCAGCACGTGCTGCGTTTCTGGGAGACCCGTTTCCACCAGATCAAGCCACTTAAGCGCGGCGGTGGCCGCCGGTATTATAGGCCCGATGACCTGACGCTGCTAGCTGGCATCAAGCATCTGCTTTACTCTGAAGGTTACACCATCAAAGCTGTGCAGCGCCTTTTCAAGGAGCATGGCAACGGCTTCGTCCATGCCGTCGGGCGTGGAGGGAATCCTGCCGAACTGATGGCCGAGAAGCAGGCGGATGCAGCAGTGGAACAGGCCGTGGAAGCCGCCGTTCCAGTTCTTGAAACCGTACCCGATGGCATTCGGCCATCGGTGGAGGAAGAAAGCAAAAGCCTGATGGGGCGCGCAAAGGCGCTGGTCTCGGGCGGCGCAGGGGACGCCCTCCCGCTGCATGGCTTGACGGTCGAAGAGCGTAAAAGCCTGCAAGACACTCTGTTCGAACTTCTCGAATGCAAACGCATCCTGGATCAGGCGCGGTAAAGGCTTTTCGGGTGCGGGCATGATCGAAGTGGCCATCGATCTATCTGATGCTGTGGATGAATGGGCCGTTGTCGAGGCTGTTGAGAGTGCTTGCTATCAATCCGACCTGCATCTCCAAATGAAGACAGGCCTCAAAAAATATCCCGGCTGCACGCACTGGCATTTCAAACGGTCATCGGAAACCGGAATTTTGGAAGTGACCTGGTGGCCCAAACCAACTGGTTCGGACACGCGCCGCCTGTGGCTGTCGGTCCATGGCAACCGAAAGGCGGGCTGGATATCGGAGGTGATGCCGCGCCTGAAGTCGATGATAGAGCAGCGTCTGGCGTCCGCTGGCAGCGTTATCGATCAAAAATTCTGAAAGGTCGAGCGCACTCTCCATGCATGTTCTCACCGTTCTCGATCACCCCAATCCAAAAGCATTCAGCGCAGCCGTGGCTAGGGAGTTCATGGCGGGAGCCCAAACCGCAGGACATTCGACCGAACTTGCCGACCTCAACGCCGAAGGGTTCGACCCGAGATGGTCGATGGCGGACATCGAGGGTGATAAGGTCGGCAAAGCGCCTCCTGATGTTCTGGCCGAGCAGGAGCGAATATCCCGGGCGGACGCCGTTGCGTTTATCTTCCCTCTGTTCTGGTGGGGCATGCCTTCCATGATGAAGGGCTGGGTGGATCGCGTCTGGTCCTGGGGCTGGGCTTACGATCAATTAGACGATCCGGAAAAATCCCTCCAAAGGCCTAGAAGGGGCGTCTTTCTGATTCCTGCTGGAGCCCGTTCCGATGAGATGAGCGAACGTGGCTACACGGCCGCCCTCGATACGCTCTGGATGAGTGGTACGTTCGGCTACTTCGGTTTCACCGAACGAAAGCTGATCTTGTTGAACGGTTCACAGGGGTCGGAAGAGAGGCGGAAAGGCCTTCTGCAAACCGCACGGGCTGCAGGCGAGGGGCTTAGGCCGCCAACTCCCTAAGTTGGCCGGAAACATCACGGTCGGGCCAAGGCCATCTGAAGCAGCCGATTGGGGTATGATTTGCCTTCGATCTGAAACCATGTCTCGCCAATGTCAGAAAAGCCGATGCTTTCGTAGAAGGCGATTGCGGAGCCGTTCTCCGAGTTCACGGCGAGCCATACTGATGGTCTGTTTTCACCGCGCAGCGCTTCAAAGACCGTCTTCAGCAACAGCTTTCCCTTTCCCATCCACTGGTGCCGCGGCTGGATGTAGAGTGTAGCGATCTCCGGACCGGAGCATGCCTTCAGTGGTGGAGCGCTTGAGAAATCCACCCGAACGAAACCGTCAATACCGTCTTCATTCTCGCTCACGAGAACGAGTTGATTTGGGTCGCTGATGAACCGTTCGATCCGCTCTGGATTGTAGTGTTCGAGAAAATAGTCAGCGAATAATTTGCTGACGCCCATCTTCAGATAGGTGCCGACCCAAACCTCCACGGCAATGGCGGCGACGCTGGACGCGTCCGACGGTCGGGCTTCTCTGACGCCTGCCATGGGTGACCCATTGTTACTTGAAACGTTGGAGTGATCAGAAGCCTGTCGATATTGAACCTAACGCCTGGCGCCTCGGCGACCACCTCCCAACCGTTCAATTGACGGCTTGGTCCGCTTTGCGGACCGGTGGTCGGGGTAGCAGGATTTGAACCTACGACCTCCCGTCCCCCAGACGGACGCGCTACCAGGCTGCGCTATACCCCGAGACCGCCGCGAACATAGCCATCGGCGCGATAAGGTCAACTGAACTCAGGCGAAAAGGCGGGCCTCGCGGCGCTCGTGCTGCCGATAGTTGATCTCCAGCGCAAACATGCCCCAAAGAAGGCCGAAGAGCATGAACACGTGCCGCCAGTGATCGATGTCGATCACCCATGCCATGACGATGTGGCCCACGAAAACGACCCAGCAGATCTGCAGATACGGTGTCCAGGGACGGTCAAGAAACAGCAGACTGAAGCCACGTTTGATCGTCAGCGCCGTGATGATCAGAAAGCTCACAAAACCGAGCCAACCATACACCATAAGGCACTTCAGCCAGATGTTGTGGGGGTCCTCAGTGTAGAGCTTCGCAAACTCGGAGCGGCCAATGCCGAACGGCTTCTCAACGGCCAGCATAAAGCCGAGCCAATGCCTCTGGAACCGCCCCAATTCGCCTCCATCATACTCCTGCACCAATTGAGCTCGGGAGGAGAAGAGGTCTGCAATGGCGGGGATCTGCAGGGCGATGACGAGTGCCAACACCATGCCGACGCCCGCCAGTGCAGCCAATATGAGCAGTCGCAACCGGAATGCCGCCGCCCGGTTATGCAAGAACGCCAGGGCGTAGACGCCAGCGAGGGCAAAGACGATCAGACCCCACCCCGCCCTGGAGAAGGCCAGAAAGATGCCCAGTAGCAGAACGAAGAGCGCTGCTGCACGCACCAGCGACATGCTGGCCGAACGTGTGAGAATGCCATGCCAAAGCCATGCGGCGGGCAGCACGAGAAAGGGCGCCAGAACGTTCGGATCCTGGAAAGCACCCTTGGCGCGCCCATAGCGCAGAAACAGGTCCGAGCCCGGAATGGCGTCGAAATAGCCGGCAATGCCCAGGAAGGCGGTCAGAACCGCACCCCAAATGGTGCCGAGCATGATGATGCGGAGACGGTAGGGATCTTCCGCGACCACAAGGGCAAAGAACCACGCCGTGAGCCCCAGGAAGAACGTCACAGCAATGTAGACGTAGGAGCTGCCAGGGTCATTCAACTGAAACATGCCCATCACGCCCCCGAGCGAGAACAGGGTCATCAAGGCCAGCAGAGGCAGGGAACTGCGCGTCACCTTCAGCCCCACCAGAAAGAAAGCCCCCATCAGCCCCACCATCAAAAGCTCATAGGGTGCCGGCTCGAAGATAACGAAGCCGCCAGACATGGCGGCCACAAAAAGGCTCACATCCCCCAGCAGTCGCCGCGAGGCACCATCAAGCGCGAAACCCCCGCCAGCCGCGCCTGAAGCGGGGCCAGAAGGGGCGTATGCACCGTTATGGGCGAGGTCGCTCAATACGCATTCTCGCGGTCGAAGATCAGCTTCCAGGGCGTGATCGCAATGATGTAGAGATCCAGCGGCAGCGACCAGTTCTCGATGTAGTAGAGATCGTGGTCGACGCGGGCCTGGATCTTCTCTTTGCGGTCGATTTCGCCGCGCAGGCCATTCACCTGGGCCCAGCCCGTAACGCCGGGCTTCACCTTGTGGCGGGCGAAGTAGCCGTCCACCACCTGGGCGTAGGGCGCCTCGTGCATGTGAGCGGTCACAGCGTGAGGGCGAGGCCCCACGAGGCTCAGATCGCCGCGCAGCACGTTGAAGAATTGTGGCAGTTCGTCGATGGAGGTTTTGCGGATGAACCGGCCAACCTTCGTGACGCGCGGATCGCCTTTGGTCACGTAGACCTTGGCATCCGGATCGGCCATCTCGTGATACATGGACCGAAACTTCAGAACCTCGACTTCCTCATTGTTGAAGCCATGGCGCTTCTGCCGGAAAATCACCGGGCCTCTGCTCTCAAGGCGGATCGCGATGGCTGTTGCCAGCATAAGCGGCGACAGAAGCGTGATGAAGAACAGGCTCAGAATGATGTCGGAGGCCCGCTTGGTGAGTGAGTCGATATCCGCGATGGGCTTGTCGAACAGGTCGAGCATTGGCGTCTGCCCAACCCATGAGTAGGAGCGGGGGCGGAAGCGCAGTTTGTTCGTGTGGGCCGCCAGTCGGATGTCCACCGGCAAAACCCAAAGCTGCTTGAGAAGCTGCAGCACACGCTTTTCGGCCGACACCGGCAGGGTAACGATCAGCATGTCGATGCGTGTCTTGCGGCCAAACTCGACAAGCTCGGCGACGGTTCCAAGCTTTTCAAAGCCCTTGGCCGAAACGGGCGCCCGGGCGTCGTCCCGGTCGTCAAAGATGCCAACGATGCGAACATCGTTCTGGCCCTGTGCTTCCAATTGCGCGATCAGCTTGTCGGCTGCCTTGCCCCCACCCACGATCACTGCACGGCGTTCGAGCTTGCCGGACACCGCCCAATTGTTGATGCGAACCGCTACGGCGGTGCGAACAATGGCGAGCAGCAGCAAGCCAACGACGAAGAAGGAGCCAAACCAAACACGGCTGAAGCTGTCCCCAAGTTTCGTCAGGAAAGCGAGGGTCGCCATCGCAGCAAATACGGCTGCCCAGCCTGCCACAATGCGGCTGGCATGGCGGACAATCCCGCGCATGGTTTGCACCTGATAGCAATCCAGTGCTTGAAAGGCGGCGACGGAAAAGAAGGCGGTCAAAAGGATCGCTGATACGTAGAGGCCCGAAACCGCTGGAAACGGCATGACTTCCCGGCCACTGGGCACGCCCCAGAGAACGGCAAAACCGACCAGCGTGATGACAGCAAGGTCTGCCAGTCGAACAAAGGCAGATACCAGAAGCGGTGAAATGCCTTCGTCCTGAAGCTCGCTGGCTCGCTGCGCCGCGCGCTTCGACAGGCGGACTGATGACCGCCGGTCCTTGGAAGACTTTGTGACCGAAACGCCTGCAAACGCCTCAGCTGAATACATGCTCTTTGGTTCGTCTTTCGACATTGTGCGTCCCTGCCTTTTCCCGGTTTCCGGGTTGTTTGGGGGCACGCTAGGTCAAACGCCTTTCGGATCGTTTACGGCGCTGCGACCGATTGTGCGGAGGGTTAAGAAATCTCTGCGCGGTATACCTCTTCAATGGCGTCAGCCATGGCCTGCGTGGAGAAGCGGGTGGCCGCCACTTTTGCGCGTTCACTGACGTCTTCATCCCGGCCTCTACTCTGGACGCTCAGTTCCATGCTTGTCGCAAGGGCTTCGATATCGTCTGGCGCGACAAGCGGTGCATCAAGCATCTCGCTGATACCGCCCACGTCGGTCGCGATGATCGGTTTATGCGCCGCCATCGCTTCTAGAACGATATAGGGAAAGCTCTCCGCTCGGGAGGGAACAATCACAGTCTTGGCCAGCGCGAAGGCTTCTCGAGCAGGCATGGAGTCGCGAAACGTTACGCGATCCGAAAGGCCCAACTCAGCAACTCGCGCTTCGTAGCGCGCGCGGTCGGGGCCTTCACCGACCATGATGGCGGTGACATCCGGTATCCTGCCCAGCGCTTCGATCATAAGATCTGGGCCCTTCAGATCGCGCATCATGCCGATGAACAGGAAGTCTGCTGCATCATCCACGGTACCGACGGCTTCAAATTCTGCTGCGGGCAAGCCGTTGTACACGGTGTGTGCGGGGCATCGCGGGGTTCCGACTTTCTCGGCGTATGTGCGCTTCTCATAGTCGCAAACGAAAATCAGGCCGTCAGAAACCCGTTCCAGGGCTCGCTCGGCCACAAAGAAGACCCGGCCTTTCAGGTTCTTGGGGTCAAAGTGGAGCGAGCCGCCGTGGGGCGAGTAGAGCCGGACTGGCTTTCGGCCAAACGGGGCCAGAGCTGTCGCGCCCAATCGTCCAAACACGCCACCCTTTGCCGTGTGACAATGGACAACGTCCGGAGCCATCACGCGGAGCAGCGCCCGCGTTCGCAAGACTCCCATGATGTCAGAAGGCGAGATGCCGCGCGCCATGTTGAAGCGATGGAGACCCAGGGAAAGGGTTTCGGCGAAGTCGGCCAACTGGTTCTCGTCGTGCCTGTCACCGGTGCTGGCATCGCAGATAACGCCGACCCTGTGACCGGCTGCAAGCTGTGCGCCGGCCAGATCCCGGATGTGCCTGAACACGCCGCCGGTTGGCGACCGAAAGCAATGGACGATGTTGAGAGGTTGCGCGTTGGCCACAGCTAAGCTCGCCCCAAGGGCCTTAGGGTCATGACCCATTAATCTGTTTGCATTGGTGGGAGTCAATTTGCCCGGTGGCGAGGAGCGAAGGCGATGAAAGTCTGTCGACTTTCAAGCCTTTACGACAATGTCCACCGGTCAAAGTGACCCCATCCGAAGGACGTCCGCTCTGACGGCGATCTTCTGCGTGAAAGACTTGAACCGGGCGGCCAGCCCGCTTTGCAGTCTTTTCCTTGAATATCTTGTCATATCAAACGCCAATGCAATCAGATTAATGGGTCCTGACCCTAGAACACGCGCTCACGAATGTAGATCGTGTCGCCCGGCAGGATCGGATCGCTGATCGGCACGCGACCGGTGATGACCTTGCCGTTGATGGCCCTTGTGATGTCGACATTGGCCTGGGCGGCGCGGGCATTGAAGCCTCCGGCGCTCGCAATGGCGTTCTGAACCGTCATGCCCGGCACATACCGATATTGTCCGGCTCGACCCACCTGGCCCATGATATAAAATGGTCGGTAGGTGGCGACCTCTGCTGAAACGTCCGGGTCACGCAGAAACCCCTGCCGAAGTTTGGCAGCGAGCGTGCCCTCAAGCTGCTTCAGGGTGCGCCCTCGCGCCGGCACCGAGCCGACGAGTGGGAAAGCGATGTAGCCCGCTTTGTCGACGGAGTAGTTCCGTGTGAGGTCGGCCTGCTCAAAGACGGTGATCGTGACAACGTCACCACTGTCCAATGTGTAGGGGGCCTGAAGAATGGCGTGGAAAGCGTTCGGAGGAGCGTTGTAGCCAGCGCAGCCGGCGAGGCCTGCCGAAAGCGCGGCAATGGCAACGCCGCGAAGGGCAGATCGGCGAGAAATTCGGCTGGACACGATACGCAACTCCTGGAGATGGCGGTCGGCAGGCCGTCCCGCGCTTGCCCCGTACTCTGCCGCAACGTGGTTAACCGCCCGTAAAACCAGCGCGGTGGTGTCGTTCAGATTAAACAAATGGCAACCATAATCGGTGAACCTGTGCTCCTACGCCCGACAGAATTCCGTCGATTGCACAAGTATGGAGTATGCAATGGCTGGCCCGAAAACGGAGCAATCAGGATACGAATCACGCAGGTCGCTGGACAGCGATATGGTGATCGACCTCTCCGGTATCATCAACGCCCTTTGGGCGGCCAAGTGGCGTCTCATGTTTGGGTCGCTTTTGGTCGCAGGCCTTGTGTTCGCTCTCACGCAATCCATGTCGCCGCGGTTCCGCGCCGATGCCCAGGTCTTTGTGGAAAGTCGGGACGTGCAGGTTACGCGCAGCCGCAATTCAAGCGGCGAAGTGGAGTCGACCCGTACGGCGCTCGACTCCGAAGGGGTGGCTTCCATCGCGCAACTGATTGGCTCGCGCGACAATGTCTTGGCCGTCATTCGGGATAAGGGTCTGATCGAGCGCGCGGAGTTCAATCCAGCGCTCGATAGCGGCATTGTGCAGGACCTTCTGGCCATGGCTGGTCTGCTGGACCCGCTGGATGAATTTGCCGAGGAGCGCACCCTTCAGGAAGTGATGGACAAGCTCTCCATCTCCCAGATTGGTGACAGCCGTATCATCTCGGTTGCCTTTGCCTCCAAAGATCGTCAGCTGGCGGCCGAAGTGCCTAACGCGCTCGTAGAAGCGTTTCTGTCGGGCCAGGTCGGGACACCAGGCACTGATACGACCGCCGAAGCGCGCGTGCTGGCGACGGAAATCGAGCGCCTGCGCACCGACGTCGAGGCCGCTGACATTCGCGTGGCCGAGTACCGCTCCGACGCCAACCTGGAATCGACCGGCGGCGCGGGAGAAACATCGATAGCAACGCAGCAACTGGCGGATATCTCCACCCAGCTTGGTCAAGTCCGCTCTGACCGTGCCTCAGCGCAGGCGCGGGCCAATGAAATCAGACGGTTGATCCAGTCCGGCGGTGCCGTGGATACGGTCTCTGAAGTTCAGGCTTCACCGCTGATCCAGAGACTGGTTGAAAATCAGGCCAACATCCGAGCGCAAATCGCGCAACTGTCTTCTTCGCTGCTGCCGGGACATCCGCGCATCAAATCCTTGCGCTCCCAACTTGATGATCTGGCCCAGGAGATTCGCCGTCAGGCAGGATCCATCGTGCGCGGCCTTGAGAACCAGGTACAAATTCTCAACAGCAATGAGGAAGAGTTGCAGGCAGAACTGAACCGCTTGCGCGCAACGGCACGGGAAGCGGAAACCGCCGGTGCGACCCTTGCCCGCCTGCAAAGTGAGGCTGCTAGCCTGCGCGAACTGCTTTCCACCTATCAGGGGCGCTACAATCAGGCTCTGTCGCGCGGCGATCAGGCGTCCAGCCCCGTCAATGCGCGCGTTGCTGCCAACGCTTTCCCGCCGGCGCAATCCTATTTTCCGAAGGTTATTCCGATGACCATCGCGGCCTTCATCGGCACTCTGACCCTTGGGATCCTGTGGATCCTGGCGCGTGAGTTGCTAACGGGGCAAGCGATGCGCCCAGCCGTTCCCCAATATGCCACCCGTGAAGAAGCCGAGCTCGAAACCATTATTCAGTCGATCAAGGTTCCTCACTCAGAGAGTGCCGACACGGGCGACATGACAGTCGATGAGGACGAGTTGTTCTTTGATGACGACGAACTTCAGGACGATGATCTGGCGGAAACGGTTTCCACGGAAGTGAGCGCACCGTCTTCACAGACCGAGATGCCAGAAGTTGATATCTACGCCCCGACTGAACTGGCCGCCATGCTGATTGCAGACGGTGCCAGCCGGGTTGTTGTGACCGCGCCTCAAGGCGAGGTCGCGGCCCACAGCACGATAGAGCTTGCGCGCAGTCTTGCAGCCGCAGGCAGTTCGGTCGCTCTGATTGACGCGTCCGGAACCTGGACCGGCACAAGCGCGCTTCTCAACATTGCCGACGTCGCTGGCCTGACAGACATATTGGCGGGACGAGCATCGTTCGGCGACATTATCCAGCGGGACAGAAAAACGGCGCTGAATGTTGTGGGCTCCGGTCGGGCCAGTTTGCAGGAGGCTGAGCGTGGGGCCGGGCGTCTGCCCATGATCCTCGATGCCCTTTCCGAAAACTATGACATGCTTGTGGTCGACTGTGGTCGCGCCAAGGGCGCGGGTGCGGCACGAACGGCATGCGAGAATGCAATCGGCGTTATCGCGGCTTCCGACGCATCGATGCCGCTGCTTGCAGCCGCTGTAGCCGACATGCAGGCAGCTGGTTTTCAGTCGGTGCCCATTCTTGACCACACCCGAGACGACGAGCCGGAGGCCGTTATTGGCGGGTCTGCGCTGATGGACCGCATAGCCGGATAACTGGCCAGTTCACCAAGTTTTACGATAGGTCGTTGGCCTGTGTGCCGCTCGTGATAGGCCTTAAAGATGCGCCCTTGGATGGTAAAATCCGCCTGCTTTGCCCTTCGCCTCTCTGGGCTGACCCATGCTTTGCGGTCGCTCAGCGGGATGCAGGGCGCGCTTCTGATGCTGCATCGGGTGCGGGAGGCCAAGGGCTCCTCGTTTGAC
>JBCBXA010000026.1:0-31754 GCA_039816825.1 Pseudomonadota bacterium
TGCTCAGATCTGGCCGCCCTGCTCATCCAGCACTTTTCGAGCCACCCTGAAGCATTCCAACGCTTGTGGAACACCGCAATAGATTCCGACGACATGGATGATCGCGCGGATCTCGTCCTTGCTGACGCCATTATTCAGGGCGCCCCGGCAGTGGATTTCCCACTCATGCATTTTGCCCAGCGCGCCAATCATGGAGAGGTTCATCATGGATCGCGTCTTGGCATCGATGACATCGTCGCCCCACCCAAAGCCCCAGCACCAGGCCGTCATGGCCTCCTGAAACGGGCGGGCGAATTCATCTGCGGCAGCGAGATTCTTTTCTACATAGTCCGCGCCAAGGGTGGCTTTGCGTTGTTCCAGGCCCTTCAGGAACAGGTCTTCATCAAACGCGCTCACAGTTCAACCCCCAGCCTGATGGCTATGTTTTTCGTCTGCACATAGTTCCAAAGAGCCTCTCGGCCCTTTTCGCGGCCATAGCCGGATTTGCCGTAGCCGCCGAAGGGCGTCTCGACGCCACCGGCATACCATTCGTTGACGAAGACCTGTCCTGCGCGCATCTGGCGTGCAGCGCCGGTTGCCCGGTCGAGATCGGATGTGAAGACGCCGCCGACCAGGCCGTATGGCGTGCCGTTGGCAATGCGGATCGCTTCTTCATCAGTGTCAAACTTCAGCACCGACAGGACAGGTCCGAAGACCTCTTCATTCGCGATCGTCATGTCGGGCGTGACGTCACTCAGAACAGTCGGTTCCAGAAACGCGCCGGGGACGTTCATCTTTCTGCCACCAGCAGCCACCGTCGCCCCTTCCGCCACAGCGGCGCTTACCATGTCGGCCGCCCGGTCCCGCTGCGTTTCGGAAACCATGGACCCCATATTGGTCCCAAACTCAGTCCGGTCGATTCCGGGCCCAACGGAGAGACTTTTCGCCAGCGAACTCAGTCGTTCGACAAGCTGATCGTGCACAGAATGATGAACGATGACGCGAGACATGGCCGAGCAGACTTGCCCTGCGTTGAAATAGATGCCCCAGCGAACATCGTTCTCAAAGGCGTCAAGCGCTGCATCCTCATGCACGATGGCAGCTGACTTGCCGCCTAGTTCCAGCACGCAGGGCACAACATTCTGGGCCGCAGCGGTTGCGATCCGAATGCCGGTGGGTACAGAGCCGGTGAACACGATCTGATTGACGTCCGGATGGGCCGACAGGGCCGCGCCTGCCTCGCTGCCCAGGCCGCAAAGGATGTTGACGGCACCGTTGGGCAGACCAACAGCCTCCGCCGCATGTGCGAACCATGCATTGGTGATGGGTGTCAGTTCCGGTGTCTTGATCACCACAGTGTTGCCGGTGGCAAGGGCCGCCGACAGGGAACGGGCTGTCATCTCGACCGGATAGTTCCACGGGATGATCTGCGCCGAGACGCCATAGGGTTCGTGAGTCGTGAAATCGAAATAGCCCTTGCCGAGGGGGATCGAACGGCCCTCAACGGTTTCGGCCTGATTGCCGTAATATTCGAAATATCGGGCAGCGCCTTCCACTTCGATCCGCGATTCCCAAAGCGGCTTTCCCTGTTCGAGGGTCAGGATGGGTGCGATCTCATTTACATGGTCGAGCAGATATCGACCCATGGCGGTGACCATGCGGGCCCGCTCCACCGGTCGCAGATCAGACAGAGCGCCGGACTGGTGGACGCGCTGGGCCGCCTGCACGGCTTTGTCCACGTCTGCGCCGTCGGCGCAGGCATGCTCCGCGAGCTTTTGCCCGGTGGCCGGATTGATCACGTCCAGACGCCCGGCACCGCCATCCACCCATTGGCCGTCAATATAGTTCTGCCAGTAATCTTTGATGTCAGGCATCAATAGCCTCCCGCATCCATCGCTGAAGGTGCATCACCGGGTGCTCCGAGTTCACACCACATTTGGGATCGAGCACCAGAGGCCCCGGTCGGTAGCCCCGCGAATGCAGGCCCCGCTGCACGGACTCCACCAAATGGATGTCTTCTTCGACGGTCGTCTCCCGATCCTGCACCGCCAGCTTTCGAACGGTCTCGTTCTCCTCCCCACCCACGCTATACCAGCCGCGCCACACGACAACATGCTCATGGTCGATGGCGCGCCAGTGATAGGTGTTCAGCACGTTTCCCGGATAGACTTGAAACGAGAACATGGGCCACAGGAACCAGCTGGAATATTCATGGCTGTGGGCCATGCCGGAATGGATGTCATACGTCATGCTGTCGAGGCTCTGGCACTCCGTCGTATGGCGCAGGCACTTGCCCTGGGGCTGGATGTCATAGGTCTCCGGTTTCACCACACCGTTGGCGAAGGTCGGATGATTGAGGGAGCAGTGATAGCATTCCGAATAGTTTTCAACCGAGACCTTCCAGTTGCAGGTCTCAGGAATCTCAACCCATTCCAGCGGCTTTAGATCGGCCCAATTGGGGACCCATTCCTCAAGCTCGCGACGCGCGTTTGGAAACCACTCATCCATGGGTTTCGCGCCTGGGTCGAGATTGACGAACACAAAGCCCAGCCATTCTTCGCAGCGCACCTGGCTGAGGCAGATGTCGCTTTTGTCGAGCCCTTCTACCGCGTTGATGTTCGGGCCTGCTCTTAGCCCACCGGTGAGTTCATAGGTCCACGCATGGTAGGGGCAGACGATGACACTCGACTTGCCTGAGCCCCGCACAAGCTGATGGGCGCGGTGCTGGCAGACATTGTAGAAAACACGGATTGCTCCATCCCGCCCGCGCACCGCAAACAGGCTCTCACCGGCGATCTCAAAGCTTGCGTAGGATCCGGCTTCCGGAAGATCAGAGGTGTGGCAGCCAAACTGCCAGGTCCGCGCCAGGAGCCCCTGCTGCTCGGCGCGGAAAACCATTGGATCGGTGTAGTAGCGGGCGTCGAGAGACCGGATCATATCCGCCATTCACTCATCTCCTCCATACATGCCCAGCGCGTGCCGCCGCTGATGAAACTCGTCGACTCGCGCCACGATCCGATCGCTGGCCACCGCAACGACAAATGAGAGCAGCGTTTCGAGGAGCGCAATGGTGCTCACCGATGACGGGAAGAATTGCGGCGTCTCGGTTGAGACGAGAAAGCCGAAATCCGCTTCCCGAATGATGGGGCTGGCCGGGCTATCGGAGAGGGCAACAATCGTCAGCCCCTGTTTCTTGGCGAGGCGAACCGCTTCCACCACTTCGCTGCGATAGGGTTTGCAGGTGATGGCGATCAGCACATCGTCCTGGCTGCTCCACGCAAGGTCGTCGACGGGCGTGGAGCCAGGCCCAGGAATGGCGTGAAACTGAACCATGCCGGTGGAGGCGAGATAGACAAAGTTGCGGGCGTTGGAATGGTTCACGCCCACGCCCAGCGTGTAGACGTTCTCACTGTTCCAGATGGCCTTGGCCGCGGCTTCCAACTGGGCCGCATCGGTCTTTGAGAATGTCTCTTCGAGGTTGGTAAGCGCGCTTTGCACCATGTCCGCAAACAGCGCGCCGAGTTCACCGGATTTGCCAATGTCCTGTAGCCAGCGGGCGCGGTCAGGGAAGCCCGCGCTTCCTTTGCGGATGGCTTCGCGAAAGGGCTCCCGAAAGTCTTCATAGCCTTCAAAGCCGACTTGCCGCGCCATCCGCACCACGGTGTTGGGCTTTACATTGGCGGCTTCCGCAATTTCGCGCACGGTTGAAACGCCCACGTCTGTGGGGTTTTCGAGGACGTAAGTCGCCGCCTTTCGTGCCTCCGGGGTGAGGTCCGTAAGCTCGTCCGCCAGGCGCTCCAGCACCGATGATGACACATTTGTTTGGTTCATGGTTGACGATGGTACATTTATGCAAATAGCCTGTCGAGACGAAACTGGCTGGAAATTTTGATGACTGACAAGAGTTTCCCAACCCATGCGAAGGTGGTGATCGTTGGCGGTGGCATCATGGGATGCGGACTCGCTTACCATCTGGCGCATGAAGGCTGGACCGATGTCGTCCTGCTGGAAAAAGCAGAGCTGACGAGCGGCAGCACCTGGCACGCCGCCGGGCAAATCACCCACTCCACCAGCTCCTACGGTCTCGGAAAGTGCGTCGATTACAATATTGGTCTGTATTCCGGCGCGCTCGAAGCAGAAACAGGACAGTCATGCACTTGGCATGGCTGCGGATCATTCCGTCTCGCCTACACGGAAGACGAGATGGACTGGCTCCGGCACACACTGTCTGTCGGCCGGGCTCTTGGGTTTAACATTGAGTTGGTTAAGCCCGAGCGGATCGCCGAGCTGCACCCCTTCTACAATCTCGACGGTGTGCTTGGCGCGCTGCACACGCCGGACGATGGCCATGTCGATCCGTCCAACGTCACCATGGCGATGGCAACCGGCGCACGGATGCTGGGTGCAAAGATCATCCGCCAGTGCCGCGCGACCAACATCACTCAAGCCAGCAATGGCGAATGGGTTGTCGAGACCGAGCAGGGAACCATCACCTGCGAACATGTTGTCAACGCCGGGGGCACCTACGCGCGACAGATGGGCGAGTGGTCGGGGCTTCAATTGCCTATGACCTCCATGACCCACCACTATTTCGTCACCGAAGAGGTGCCGGAATTTCGCGATCTCTCCACCGAACTGCCGGTGATCCGGGACGATAGACAAGTTTCTGGCTACATCCGCATGGAGCAGAAAAAGGGTCTGATCGGCATCTACGAGAAGGCCAATCCCAACACGGTCTGGGAAGATTACTGTCCCTGGGATGCGGAGAACGAACTCTTTGACGCCGACTATGACCGGGTGATGCCGTGGCTCGAAGAGAGCCTTAACCGCATGCCGATCTTTGCTGACCTTGGCATTCAGCGTGAAGTGCATGGTGCCATCTCGCACCCGCCCGATGGCAACCCGCTGATCGGGCCTGCGCCTGGCGTAAGAAATTATTGGTGCTGCTGCGGCACGCAGATTGGCATTGGATGGGGCCCCGGCCTCACCCGGGAGCTGGCACGCTGGATGGTGCACGGCGCTGCGGACATTTCCATGCGCGAATTCGATCCACGTCGCTTTGGTTCCTATGCCAACAAGGAATGGCAGGTGATCAAGGCCAAGGAAGACTATTGCCTGCGCCACGAGATCCCATTCCCGCACTTCAACCGGCTGGAAGGGCGCCCGATCAAGCTGTCCCCCCTGCACGAAACGCTGAAAGCCAAAGGCGCTGTGCACGAGGAAGTGTTTGGCTTTGAGCGTCCGCGCTGGTTTGGGCGCGACGGTGTGGAGCAACGCGACCATTACTCGTTCCGCCGCAATGAGGTTCACGACATGGTGGGCCATGAAGTGAAGGCTGTGCGGGAGCGCGTTGGCATCATGGATGTGACGGCCTTCACCAAAGTGATGGTGGAGGGACCGGACGCCCACGATCTGCTCGACCGGCTTACCGCCAATAGGATGCCGCAGAAGGTGGGATCCATCAGCCTCACCCATATGCTGAATCGACGCGGCCGGATCGAGCTTGAGACGACCATCGTGAAGATGGGCGAGGACGCCTATTATTTGGTCTGCGCGGCCTTCTTTGAACAGCGGTTGCTCGATCATCTCAACCATCACCGCAAACGCGAGGACGTCACCATCAGCGCGCTGTCCGCTGACTGGTCGGCCCTGTCTCTCAATGGCCCGCTGTCCCGTGATGTGCTGGCGGCCTGTACCAGTGCGCAGCTCGACAACGCATCGTTCCGCTGGCTTTCGGCGCAGGAGATTGAGGTGGCCGGCCACCGCATCTGGGCGTTCCGCATGTCCTATGCCGGTGAGCTGGGCTGGGAATTCCACATGCCCAACCACGCGTGCCTGGATGTTTACAATGCCCTGTGGGCAGCCGGTGAGCGCCACGGCATCGCCGACTATGGCTCTTTCGCCATGAACGTGATGCGCATGGAAAAAGGCTTCAAAGGTGCAGGCGAGCTGACCAATGAAGTCACGCTTCCGGAAGCCGATGTCATGCGGTTTGTGCGCACCGACAAGGACTATCTGGGCAAGGAGGCAACCCTTGCCAACCAAACCGACATGCCCTGGATCTGCGCCTATCTGGAGATCGAGCCGGATGGTGTCGAGGATGGGCATGGCGGGGAAGCCGTGCTGCATAACGGCCAGGTTGTCGGATCAACGGCATCGGTGGTCTTCGGACACAGCGTCGGGAAAATACTGGCCTTCGCCTACATCAAACCCTCCGCTGCCCAGCCCGGCACCAAGCTTGAAGTTGTGATCGCCGGACGCCCCAGGCCTGCCAAAGTGCTTGCTGAACCGGCCTATGATCCGCAGAGCTTGCTGCCGCGAACAGATGCGCATGCAGAGGCAGCGGAATGACATTGCCCAACACAATGTGCGCCATGGTCACCATGGGCCATGGCGATCTCGACCAGATGGTTTTCCACAAGGACTGGCCTCGGCCGGAGCCATCGGACGGTGAAGTTCTGGTGCGGGTAAAGGCCTGCGGTCTGAACAATACGGACGTGAACACAAGATCCGGCTGGTACTCCAAGTCGGTCTCCGAAGCGACCACCGGAGGCGCGTTTGCAGAGGTTGGGCAGGATGATCCGACCTGGGGCGGCGCACCCGTCTCGTTTCCGCGCATTCAGGGAGCCGATGTATGTGGCGAGATCGTCGCTGTAGGGCAGGGCGTTGACCCAGGTCGTATCGGCGAGCGCATCATCTCGGACAATTGGCTGCGCGATGCCGATGATCCGCTGAACAAAAACAAGTGCACCTACTATGGCTCGGAGCGCGATGGCGGCTTTGCCGAGTACACAGTGCTTCCGTCGGCCAATGCGGTGGCCATTCAGTCTGACTTCAGCGATGCTGAGCTTGCGACATTCTCCTGCTCCTATTCCACTGCGGAGGGAATGCTTACGCGGGCCGGTGTCGGGCCGGACGACACCGTTCTGGTCACCGGTGCGTCTGGTGGTGTTGGTGGGGCGGTGGTGCAGTTGGCCAAGCGCCGAGGCGCGCGGGTGATCGCTATGGCGGCGGAGGCCAAGCATTCTCAGGTTGCCGAGTTTGGACCAGACCGGCTGATCGGGCGCGCGCCGAACGATCTCCAAGATCTGCTGACCGATGAAAGCGTGACCGTGGTGGCAGACATTGTAGGCGGCCCCTTCTGGCCAAACCTCATCGACGTGCTGGAACGTGGTGGCCGCTACACCTGCTCCGGTGCCATTGCCGGCCCCATGGTCGAACTGGACCTGCGAACGTTCTACCTCAATGACCTCACCTTCTTTGGATCAACGATCATCGATCCGCAGGTCATGACGAATCTTGTGAGCTACATCGAAGCGGGTGAACTCAAGCCGGCACTCGCTGCCACCTATCCGTTGCACGAACTGCGTGAAGCGCAAGCCGCATTCATCGAAAAGCGGCACACAGGGAACATCGTGGTCCTGCCGTGAAGATCACCCGGATCTCCGTCTTTCAGGTCAATCTGCCGTTGGAGCATCCCTATTGGCTGTCCGGCGGTCGCCTTAAATTTGAGGTGCTGGACGCCACCGTTGTGAAGGTTGAAACCGATGCAGGGCTGGTGGGCTGGGGCGAAGGCACACCTTGGGGGCACACTTACGTGCCCGCCCATGGACCCGGCATTCGGGCGGGCATCGAGACGATGGTGCCGTTCATTCTTGGGCTCGACCCGAGATGCGTTCTTGATGTTGAACGGGCGATGGATATGGCTCTGCCCGGTCACCTCTATGCCAAGGCGCCCATCGACATGGCTTGCTGGGACATTAAGGCCAAAGCCATGGGTGTCCCGATTGCCGATGCCATGGGTGGCGGGTCGCGAACGCCCCGACCCATCGCATCTTCCGTGGGTGCCAAAACGGTTGAGGAAACGCGAGAGGTCATCCAGCGCTATCGCGACCGTGGATATGTGGCGCATTCTGTGAAGATTGGCGGTGATGTTGAGCGCGATATCGTACGGGTGCGCGATTGCGAGGCCATCCGCCTGCCCGGTGAGCTGATGCTCTACGATGTGAACCGTGGCTGGACGCGGCAGCAGGCTTTGCGGGTAATGCGGGCCTGCGAAGAACTGCATGTCAATTTCGAGCAGCCCTGTGAGACCCTCGACGATATTGCAGCCATTGCCGGAAAACACGCCAGCCCGGTCTCTGTCGATGAGTGTCTTGTCACCCTGCAGGACGCCACGCGTGTTGCCCGCGAGGGCCTAGCGGAGATATTCGGCATCAAGCTCAACCGGGTCGGTGGACTGACCAAGGCGGCGCGCATGCGCGATGTTGCGCTCGCCCATGGCATCGACATGTTCATCATGGCGACAGGCGGATCCGTCCTTGCCGATACGGAGGCTCTGCATCTCGCCGCCACAGTGCCAGACGCCAACTGTCTGGGTGTATGGGCCTGTCAGGACATGCTGACCAAAGACATCGCAGCCGGACGTGGGCCACGCAATGTTGGTGGACATCTCACACTTTCAGAAGCGCCCGGCCTGGGCGTTGAGCCGGACCAGGACGCCTTGGGTGAGCCGGTGGCGGTCTACGGAGGAGCGGCATGAAAGTCACCCGTGTTTCGCTGTGGAAAGTGCCGCTGACCAGCCATGCGACCTATTACATGGCTTCAGGCAAAACCTGCGACACGGTGGACAGCATCGTTTTGCGGATCGACACCGATCAGGGCATCAGTGGCTGGGGCGAGGTGTGCCCGATCCCGCACTATCTGCCAGCCTATGCCGATGGCGTCTTGCCCGCGCTCACCGAGATGGCTGGCGTGCTTTTGGGCGCCGACCCCATTGGCCCTGAAGCGCTGATGGCACGCCTCGACGCACATCTGGTCGACCATCGCTATGCCAAGTCACCCGTCGATATCGCTCTTTGGGATATCACTGCCAAACAGGCAGGCCTGCCGCTCTATGCGCTGCTGGGTGGCAAGCGCGCGGATCGTCTGCCGCTCTATCACTCCATCACATGCATCGCGCCGGACGATATGGCCGCCATGGCCACCGAAGCGTTTGGGCAAGGCATCCGTCAGTTTCAGGCCAAGCTCGGAGCCGACGGTAGCTGGGAAGCGGATGTCGAAAGGCTTCTGAAAGTCAGGGAAGCTGTTGGGCCGGGACCACTGGTCTATGGCGACTGGAACTGCGGCTCAACGCGCCTTGATGCCATTCGTGTGGCTCGCGCCGTGGCGCACAAGGACATCATGATCGAACAGCCCTGCGACACGATCGAGCAGTGCGCTGAGGTGAAGCGCGCCACCGGACTGCCCATGAAGCTCGACGAGAACGCCCATGACACGGAGAGCCTGCTCCGGGCGCATGCTCTGGGTTGTATGGATGTGGCGGCGATCAAGCTTTCCAAGTTTGGGGGGCTTTCAAAGTCACGCCAGGCACGCGATCTGTGCATCTATCTTGGCACCAAAATGTGCGTGGAAGATACGTGGGGCTCCGACATCACAACAGCCGCCGTGCTGCACCTGGCGGCCTCAACGGATCCCCGCTTCGTGCTGAACACGTGTGACCTGTCCGGCTATGTCGCGCCGCGCATCGCGGCCGATTGTCCGGTGCGCGCAGACGGCTTCATCCAACCTCCCGAAGGTGTGGGCCTGGGCGTGACACCCGATCCTGATGTTCTTGGCGATCCTATCGCCGTCATTGAATAGGCGAAGTGATGAACCGCATCTCAACCCAGGCCGAATGGATCGAACGCGCGAGGGCCGTCTTGCCAGCGGCCGGCTTCGGCAATTTCGATCCTGGCATCATCATTCGCGAGGGGCGCGGGTCCCGAGTGTGGGATGAAGACGGCAATGAATATGTCGACTATCTGATCGGCTCCGGCCCCATGCTCCTGGGTCACGGCTATGAAGAAGTGCAGGAGGCCGTCTTTCAGCAGATACCCAAAGGCATGACCTTCTTTGCCAACAACGCGCTGGGCGTTGAGTTGGCCGAAGAGATTTGCCGCGCCGTGCCCTGCGCCGAGCAATTGCGGTACGTATCGACAGGCGGCGAAGCGGACATGTATGCGATGCGGCTGGCGCGAGCCTTCACCGGTCGCGACAAGATCTTGAAGTTTGAAGGCGGCTATCACGGCATGAGCGCCGAGGCCCAGATGAGCCTCGCGCCGTCAAAGCTTGTGAACTATCCGCAACCCGTGCCGGACTCGGCTGGCATACCGGAAAGCGTGCGAGACGATGTCTGGTCGGCTCCCTTTAACGATATTTCATTCCTGCGCTCTTTCATGGCGGAGAACGGCCCTCGTATTGCTGGCGTGATCGTTGAGCCGTTGCAGCGTATCATACCGCCTGAGCCGGGCTTCCTCGAAGCCCTGCGGGAGGAATGCGACAAGCATAACATCGTGCTCATCTTCGATGAGGTGGTGACTGGCTTTCGGTTCTCCTATGGCGGGGCGCAGGAACTCTATGGAGTGACGCCCGATGTCACCACTGTGGGCAAGGTTATTGGCGGTGGCTTTCCCCTCGCGGCGGTTGTTGGCCGAACCGACATCATGGCCCATTTCGACAAGAAGGCGGTTGGAGAGGAAGGTTGGCTGATGCAACTCGGCACGCTCTCCGGCAATCCGGTGGCATCCGCTGCCGGACTTAAGACCCTCGAAATCCTGCGCCGCCCCATGACCTACGAAACACTGGCCGCGACTGGTGCAAGGCTTATGAAGGCCTTGAAAGACCATCTGTCGGTGGCTGAGATTGACCACCAGATAGTCGGCCATGAAACGCTCTTTGATGTCGTGTTCACACCGACGCCGGTGCGCACCTATCGCGATGTCAAAGCGGCCGATGCGGAGCGCAACGCTTGCTTCAACGCCAGCCTGCGCGCCGACGGTATCTTCAAATCTCCCGGCAAGCTCTATCCGTCGCTGGCGCTGACGGACGAGGATTTCGAGCTAACAGACCGAGCCATCGCAAAAGCGGCAAACACGCTGTAATCGTGAGCTTGGAGCAGCGGTTGCACAGGCTATGCTGCGCGATGACGCGGCAACATCAAGCCGGTTCAATCATCGTGCAGAATGCGTTCGGCGGCTCCGTCCGGATCGTCAAACTGCCCTGTGCGAATGCACCATAGAAAAGCACAGAGTCCCAGCCCTCCCAGAAAGAGAGCAACCGGAATGAGGAAGAGAAGCTGGGTCATGCCGCCACCTCTGCTGGAGGAGCCAGCGCAGGTGCTTGTTCATCGCTGTTGCCCCGGGCTGGGGTGAATCGGGGTGGCTCCATGTGCGAAAGGCGCAGGGAGTTTGCGATCACCACGATGGACGATCCCGACATCGCAAGGGCCGCGATCAGGGGTGTGACGAAACCTGCAACGGCCAGCGGCACGGCCACCAGATTGTAGATGAGCGCGATGCCGAAGTTCTGCAGTACAATCTCGTTGGTACGGCGCGCCAGCCAAACTGCATTTGGAATCGCTTCCAGGGAGGGGCGGGCCAGCACAAAATCGGCTGCGTGTCGCCCGACATCGCTTGCGGAGCCAGGCGCGATGGAAACGTCAGCCGCCGCAAGGCTTGGGCCGTCATTGATGCCGTCACCGACCATCAGAACACCGCCTTCAAACGCTTCTTCGCTCAGCGTGGTGACGAAGGAAACCTTGTCCTTTGGAGACTGTTTGGCTCGCCAATCGTCGATTCCAACCGTGCGAGAAATATTGGTGACCGCCTGGTCTGTATCGCCGGACAGAATTGTCGCCTGCACGCCAAGCCTGGCCAGTCCGCCGATGGCTTCATCAGCACGATCGCGAACCGTCTCTGCAAAGCGGGCCTCACCGAGGCTGACACCGTCCACTTCCAAGCGGGTGCCCGATTGGCCGCGCCCCAGAGCGATGGATGCGCCGTCCCAACGGGCGCTGATGCCAATGCCCGGTTCTTCCGTGACGTGTGTCAGTGCAACCGGCGCCGTTTGCCCCAGTGCTGCGGCGATCCCCATGGCTGCCGGATGGCTGGACCGACCCGCGAGAGCGGCAAAAGCATCACGTTCTGGTGCCGTCAGTTTCGGCATCTGAACCACTGTCTTCTGGCCGCTAGTGAGTGTTCCGGTCTTGTCGAACACAGCAATCCGGATTCGCGCCAACCGCTCCAGCGCTCCCCCGTTGCGCATCAGCAAACCCCAGCGAAACAGACGTGACGCTGCGATGACGTGGGCCACGGGGACTGCAAGGCCCAGCGCGCAGGGGCAGGTGATGATCAGCGTCGAAATGGCGACCAGTAAAGAGCGCTGCCAATCGCCGCCAGACACAAACATCCAGCCGATGAACGCCGTCAAAGCCACCAGATGTACGGCTGGCGTGTATATCTCCGCTGCGCGGTCCGCGAGGCCCACATAACGGCCCTTGCCCTTCTCGGCCGCATCAAGCATGCGCGAGATCTCGGCAAGAAAGGACTGATCGACGAGGCGTTCCGCCTCCACTTCCAAAGCGCCGGTGAGATTCAGAACACCGCTCTCCAGAACCTCGCCGACCCGAACGGTCATGGGTTCGTTCTCGCCGGTCACCATGGCGCGGTCCACGTCAGAGGTTCCCTGCACCACACAGCAATCCACGGGCACCCTGCCTCCGGGCAGCAATCGGAGCCGCATGCCCACCTCAATGTCTGCCACCGGGATCGCACGTGTGCTGCCGTCACCGAGGATCTCGATGGCATCCCGGGCTGCATATTCGCTCAAGGATGTGACCGCCGACCGCGCACGGGCGCGCATGAGCTGATCGAGGTAACGGCCGATCAAAAGGAAAAACAGCAACATGACGGCTGCGTCGAAATAGGCATCGGGCTTGCTGGTGAATGTCTGGAAAACGCTCATGCCCACGGCCAGCAGGACGGCCAGCGAGATCGGGACATCCATATTGACCCGCCGAACCGACAAGGCGCTGAACGCCGACTGAAAGAAGGGCCTGCCCGAATACGCGACCACGGGAACCGCGATGAGGCCCGAGATCAGGTGGAACAGATCTCGGATGCTGCCATCGGCTCCAGACCATGCCGACACGGAGAGCAACATGATGTTTGCCGCACCAAATCCGGCCACGGCCAGCGCCCGCAGAAGCTGCCGCGCCCGCCCGTGTTGATCGTCTTCGGCGCTTGCGGCGTCTTCTATGCGATAGGCATCAAAGGCCAGGCCCATGAGTGTCTGTGTGATCGTGTCTCCGTCGAGGTCGCCATGATGGCGGACGACGACCCGCTTCAATGTCAGATTTGCGCGGGCTGACACCACGCCGGGGATGGAAGCCAGTCCCGTTCGATTTTGGCAACACACGCCCCGCAAGCCATTGTGGGAACGGCAAACTCATAGCGTTCCAGCTCCGCCTCTTCGGCGGCAGCTTGAGTCACATCCGACAACCCTCCACAAGCAGCGCACATCTCAGTCAGCCGCCTCTGTTGGTTTGACGGTAAACCGCACCGTCTTGACCCGCCGAACGGTACCTTGATCGGCCACCAGTTGAACCTGCCAGAGACCGGGCGCCAGCTTGCCGCTCCAGACACGCCCGCTTTCCGTGGTCGCAAAAGCAATCATCCGGTCCTCGTTCTCCTGAACGGGGCGCCCGAGCGTTCCTGAGAGTGTCGCTTCCTTCAGATCATGGCCCGAAGCATCCAGAAGGCGAACGCGTATGCCCTCGGTTGACGCTGCAACATCGGCCTTCCAGCCGAGCCGGGACTGCGCTTCGGCAGCCTCCAGCTTCTCGTTGAAGTGCTGGCTTTCAACGTAGGTGTTGGGCACCATCAGGCCTGTCCAGGTCGTCGCCGCGTTGAAGGCGAGGGTCAGGTTGACGGTGATGATGGTTCCAAAGAACAGGCCAACCACGCCCAGCATGTGCCAGCCCGTGAACTCATTGGGGCGGAAGACGCGGCGAACGAGCCCTGCAGGTCGTTCCGAGTGCAAGTCTGCACCGATCTCGGTGAGCCCAGTGGAGTGTGTCATGGTCCGATCTCCGGTGCGGTGAACGATGTTTCGTAAACGTCTGTTTCTGCGGATTGCCGGTCGGTGGCGACAATCCGGAGTGGTGTTGATCCGGTCGTGGCGAAACGCGTGGGCAGACGAACGAACACGCGAAGCGACAGCACTTGGTCGGGGGGCACCTGAACCGTGATGAAGCTGCGCTCGGCCTGATCCACTTCGTTTGCGCGCATCACGGCACCGGGCAGACCTTCCATAGTAACCAGAAGCGTCCGGTGTTCCGGGATCATGTTGAGAAGTTTGACCGTGTAGCCGTTGCGGACCGAACCATCCTTGAGGACGACAAATTGCGGATTGCGGTCGTGCTCCACATTGATCGACATGCGGTCCCGCTCACCAAGGGCGAACAGCAGCCCCAGACCCAGCGCCATCCAGATGCCCATATAGATGAGTGTGCGTGGCCGAAGGAAAACACGCCAGTTGAAATGGCGCACAGTGTCCGCGAGCGAGCCGTCGGATGTCCGCACCAGGCCAGGGTCGATGGCGCTGTTTCCGCCGGCGGTGGCGAGTGCCATGTTGTGGTTGTAGTCCCGCAGGGTTGAGTAGGAGATCAGGCCGGTCGGACGCCCCAGCCTTTGCATAATGTCATCACACGCATCGATGCAGAGCGCGCATGTGATGCACTCCATCTGTTGGCCGTCACGAATATCGATGCCCGCCGGGCAAACGGCCACGCAGGCGTCGCAATTGACGCAATCCCCCTGTGCCAGGTCCCCTCGCGCCAGACCGGTGGCTTCCGCCCTTTTGCGGCCATGCGTGCGCGGCTCGCCCCGCCAGTCATTATAGGTCACCACGAGGCTGTCTTCGTCCAGCATCGCAGCCTGGATGCGGGGCCATGGGCACATGTAGTTGCACACTTGCTCGCGCATGTGGCCGCCAAATGTGTAAGTCGTGGCCGTCAGAACAGCGACGGTCGCATAGGCAACAAAGGCCGCTTGGCCGGTGAACAAATCCACGAACAGGGTCGGCGCATCGGCAAAATAGAATATCCACGCACCCCCGGTGGCAACAGCAATGCCGAGCCAGACAGTATGCTTGGCCACGCGTTTACGAACCTTGTCGAAGGACCAGCTCGCCTTGTCGAGCCGGATACGGGCGTTGCGATCGCCTTCGAAGAAGCGCTCAACGACCAGAAACAGATCGGTCCACACGGTTTGCGGGCAGGTGTAGCCGCACCAGGCCCGCCCGACGACCGATGTCACCAGGAACAGGCCGATGCCAGCCATCAACAGCATGCCGGCGACGAAATAGAATTCCTGTGGCCAGATCTCGACCCAGAACGCGTAGAAGCGACGATTGGCAATATCGACGAGAACTGCCTGGTCGGGCGCAAACTCTCCTCGGTCCCAACGCAGCCACGGCGTGATGTAGTAGATCGCCAGCGTCACGGCCATGACGATCCATTTGAAGCGTCGAAAGTCCCCGCTGGCGCGTTTGGGATGAATCTTTCTGCGCTTCGCATACATCTCAATGGGTTCAGGCATGTGAACGGGCTCTGGCGTGCCAGTAGTCTTGTGAACCGACATGTCTGCTGCTGTGGCCATCTGATCCAAGTTCAGGTTTCCGCTCCAAGGGCAGTGCTGATGGAAGGGCAGTGCTGACCGTTTTGCGAACCCTGCCAAAATCGCTCGAAACCCGCCTTGATCGAGATCAAGCCCGGGTTCGGCGGCCCTTCACTTGGAAGGGCCGCCCTGGAGAGATCCGGGGGCGACGGCTTCTCCAGTTCCAGTCCGGCACGCCGTGCCGGATGGACTATTGGCCGCCGCCGAGGCTGTGCACGTAGAGCGTCAGCTGGCGAATGGTCACGTCGTCCAGCCGCCCTTGCCAGCCAGGCATGACGCCCATTTTCGGGTTGCGGATCTGGGCTGCAATCTGCTCCACGTCGCCGTCATAGAGCCAAATGGCATCGTTGAGGGCAGGGGCACCGAGCTCAATCATGCCCTCGCCCGCCTCGCCATGGCACACGGAGCAATTGTCCATGAAGATGGTCTGACCGGTGGTGTCTGCCGTTGCGTTTGCCGATGGTGCTGACAGGTTAGCCACATAGGCGGCTACTGCATTCACTTCATCACGGCTCAGCAGGTCTCCGAAAGCCGGCATATCGGAGATGCGGGAATCGTCGTCCTGCGCGTAGCGGATGCCGTGGAGCAGTGTGATGTAAATGTCATCCAGAGACCCGCCCCAAAGCCAGTCATCGTCCACGAGGTTGGGGTATATGCCGCCGCCCGCGGCGCCTGAGCCGTGGCATTGGGAGCAGTTCACGCGGAACGCCGATGCCCCACCAGCCAAGGCAAACTGCATGAGTTCAGGCTTGTCGGAAACCTCCGTCAACTCGACCTGTGTCAGGTCGAGAGCCAGCGCCGCGCGGCTGTCGGCCACCGACTGAATGTCATTGGCCAAATTGCCTCGGCTTGACCAGTTCAGCAGACCGGATGTGGAACTGCTGACCAGTGGCCAAGCCGGATAGGCCACCGTGTAGCCGATGGCGAAGACGATGGTGGCGTAGAACGTCCATAGCCACCAGCGCGGCAATGGGTTGTTCAGCTCTTTGATCCCGTCCCACTCATGGCCCGTGGTTTCGATGCCGGTGACATCATCTTGTTCGGTGTTACTGGACATCCTGGTCCTCCCGGAAGGGAATTTGAGCGGCGTCGTCGTTGATCGGTCGTCCGCCCGGGCGGAACGTCCAGATGACCACACCGATGAAAATGAGGAACATGTAGAGAAGGCCCCAGCTGTCGGCGAAGGTTCGCATGTCCTGGTAGTTCAGCTCCATCTCAGCCCCCTATCGTGCCGGGGCGGGTTCATAGGTCGAGAAGTCGACCAGTGTTCCCACCATCTGAAGGTAAGCGATCAGCGCATCCATCTCGGTGATGCGGCTGGGGTCGCCGTCAAAGTCGCCGATCACAGCTTTTGGATAGCGCTCAGCCATGTCATCCCAGTCGGCATTGAAATCGGCCTGAACTTGTAGGTCAGAGGCCGCGTTCTCGATCATCTCGTCCGTGTAGGGGACGCCAAGGCGGGCATTGGCGATCAGGTGCTTTTCCGGCTGAGCGAAATTGAGATCAGCATCCAGCAGGAAAGCATAGGAGGGCATGATGCTCTTGGCCACCACGGACTGTGGGTCGATGAGGTGCTGGACGTGCCATTCGTTTGAATAGCGTCCCCCCACCCGTGCCAAGTCCGGCCCCGTGCGCTTGGAGCCCCACTGGAATGGCCGGTCATACATGCTCTCGGTTGCCAGCGAGAAATGTCCGTAACGCTCCACCTCATCCCGGAAGGGCCGGATCATCTGGCTGTGACAGACGTAGCAGCCTTCCCGGATGTAGATGTTGCGCCCCGCCAGCTCCAGCGGAGAATAGGGGCGCATGCCCTTCACCTTCTCGATGGTGTTCTCGAGATAAAAGAGCGGTGCAATCTCGACGATGCCGCCGACGAGAACGGCCAGCAGTGAAAAGACGAAGAGCAGCGAGACGTTGCGTTCAAGCTTTGCGTGCTTTGCCAGAAAGCGGCTCGTCATGTTTGGCGAATTGGCCATCGGATTGGTCCTTTCGAGAGCGCTATTCTGCGGGTTGGGCAAAGGCCGGGCGGTCGTTGACGGGCTGCGGCGTTGTGCGGAGCGCTTCTTCTTCGCGCTGCTTGCCCCTAATGGTCATGTAGATGTTGAAGGCCATCACCAGCGCGCCGCTGAGATAGAGCACGCCTGCGCCAACCCGTGCGACGTAGTAGGGGTGCAGGGCTTCGACGCTTTGGGCGAAGGAGTAGACCAGATATCCTTGGGCATCATACTCGCGCCACATCAAGCCCTGTGTAATGCCGGACACCCACATCACCGCCGCGTAGAGCACGATGCCAAGGGTCGCCAGCCAGAAATGCCAGTTGACCATGCGCAGCGAATAGAGCCGCTCCCGTCCCCAAAGACGCGGTGTCAGGAAGTAGAGCGCGGCGAAGGTGATCATCCCGTTCCACCCCAGAGCACCGGAGTGCACGTGGCCAATGGTCCAGTCGGTGTAGTGGCTCAGCGAGTTGACCGTCTTGATGGACATCATCGGCCCTTCGAAGGTCGACATGCCGTAGAAGGCGAGGCTGATCACCATCATGCGCAAAATGGGGTCAGTGCGAACTTTGTCCCAAGCGCCTTGCAGGGTCATCAGGCCGTTGATCATGCCACCCCAAGACGGCATCCACAGCATGATGGAGAAGACCATTCCGAGCGTCTGAGCCCAATCGGGCAGGGCGGTGAAGTGAAGGTGGTGCGGCCCCGCCCAGATGTACAGAAAGATCAGGCCCCAGAAGTGGATGATGGACAGCCGGTAGGAGTAGATGGGCCGGTCCGCCTGCTTGGGCACGAAGTAGTACATCATGCCCAGAAACCCGGCGGTGAGGAAGAAACCGACCGCGTTGTGGCCGTACCACCATTGGGTCAGCGCATTCCTGGACGCCTGCGAACGCTGAGTAGCTCTTGGTGCCGAGCAGCGACACCGGCATCGCCAGCCCGTTGACGACGTGAAGCATGGCCACGGTGACGATGAAGGACAGCAGGAACCAGTTGGCCACGTAAATGTGTGGTTCCTTGCGCTTCACGATGGTGCCCAGAAACACCAGCAGGAACGCGATCCAAACCACTGCGAGCCAGAGGTCCACATACCATTCGGGCTCGGCATAATCCTTGGATTGCGTGATACCCAGCAGGTAGCCCGTGGCGGCCATGACGATGAACAGCTGGTAGCCCCAGAAGACAAACCAGGCGAGGCCGCCGCCCCACAGTCGGGCACGGCATGTGCGCTGGACGATGTAGAAAGAGGCCGCGATAAGTGCCGTGCCGCCAAAGGCGAATATGACGGCGGATGTGTGAAGCGGGCGGATGCGTCCGAAGTTCAAATAGGGTTCGAAATTGAGCACGGGCCAGGCGAGCTGGGCTGCGGCTACAACGCCGACAAGGAACCCAACGACGCCCCAGAATGTGGTGGCCACGACAGCGTAACGGACGACATCATCCATGTACTGGGATTGCAAAGCCGCCCCGGCGCCGTCTCGCTGCATCGCTGTGACCGCAGGCTTTGGCGCGTAATCAAATATGCGAAGCATGACGATTGTCGCCACTGCCAGCACGATCGCCAGGATGGTGAAGTGCTGACTGAAGAGCGCATCCTGCGAGAAGGCCGCCATCAGCATGGCGCCAAATGCGCCGAGCCCCGTGATGGCTATTGGTGTTCCACTTTGCATCGCTTCCCCCTCATGTCGAACCCGCACGCCAGTCCCCTAGGGCGGTCCGTGAACCATGGATTTGGGAGGAGTTGTTCACCGTCTTCAAGGTGTCGGCCTTGATCCAGATCAATGCTCGCAAAGGCCAAAGGACGGATTGTGGGTCACCGGAAGCAACAGGATCCAGCCAATGCCCAACCCGACAGCAGTTGCAGAAACCGATAACGCGGGAATCCCAAACAGCGGTGCAACCCTGTCCAGGGCCCCAGGGGAAGGGCCAGGGGAGGGGCTAGGGGAGAGCCCAGCGGATCAGGCGCTTGAAGCGAGTTTGATCCAGGAATTGACGGTGCATCTGGAAACCCAGCTCAAGCTGTGTACGGCGCTCGAGAAGATCGCCGACGATCTGCCGGACAAAGTGTGCCGACAAAGCTGCCTTCATGCGGCGCGTTCCATCTATCCCATCATCAAGTCAGCTCATCAGTTCGAGGAAGAGCGGCTGTTTCCTGCGCTTCAAAGCGCGTTGGAAGCCCGTCCGGCCTCAGCTGGAAACCCAATCCAGCGTTTGATGGAGGAGCATTGGGAAGATGAGAGTTTTGGCCAGGAGATCGCCGATGTCATGCGCGAGTTTGTGGCCGGGCGAGACGCCAACACCGACAAGCTGGGCTACATGCTGAGGGGCTTCTTTGATGGTCTTCGGCGGCACATCGCATTTGAGAGGGAGCTTCTGGGACCCCTTCTCGGGGTCATGGAAAGCTGAACCCCCACGCCTACCCGGATGGCGCCTGCCCGGATAGCCCATGCCCGGATAGCCCATGCGAGGAACTCCCCATGACGTCCCAAGCCAACACCGCCCGCAGGTTCCGCGCAGCCACGGTAGCTGATCTGCGTTACGCTCTGAAAAGCGGTCTGGCCGACTTTGTGGCGCACCCGGTTCCGGGCCTGATCTTTGCCACGGTCTACATCGCCATCGGGTATGCGATTGCAGGCAGTCTTTTCATCATGGGCGAAGCATGGCTGGCGATACCCTTCTTTGTCGCCTTTCCCCTGATTGCTCCCTTTGCGGCAGCGGGGCTTTATGAAGTGAGCCGACGGCGCGAAACGGCTGAGCCGGTCACCCTGCGGGCCGTGATGCTCACCGTCTGGCGCCAGCGGGGCCGCGACATGGGTTGGATGGCTTTCACAGTGCTGTTCATCATGTGGATCTGGATCTATCAGGTGAGGCTCCTGCTCGCGATCTTTCTATCCCGCCTGTCCTTTTCCTCTCTCGAGGGGTTCACCGAGCTCGTGTTTCAAACCAGTCAGGGCTGGGCCTTTCTAATAGTTGGAACAGTGGTCGGAGCGGCACTGGCGACGGCGCTGTTCTCCGCCACGGTCATCGCGATGCCGCTGCTGCTGGACCGTGACGTGGATTTTGTCACGGCGATGATCCGAAGCGTGCAAACGGTGCTGGACAGTCCGCTTGTGATGCTGGGCTGGGGTCTGTTCACTGCAGCTGCGCTTATTGTTTCAATGCTTCCCGCCCTTGGTGGTCTCTTGTTCTCTCTGCCGATTTTCGGGCACGCGACATGGCACCTCTACCGAAGCCTCGAAGAATAATCTTGCGCAATTTGCTCTGTTTTTGGGGGTTGAGAGACGTCGCCCCGCGCTTACGCTGCGTAGGCGGAGGTGTTCAAGGTGGATAAGTCAGTTCCTGCCAATTTGGATGGCGTGCCTGCGGTTTGCGCCCATTGCGAAGCGCGCAATGGCGGCATGTGCGGTGTGCCGAACTCCGAGGAACTTCTGTTTCTCAGCAAGCAGTCGGTCCGGGCGCGGGTGCCTGCGAATTCGGAGATCGCGGCGGCTGATGAGGTTGTCAGCCGATATTCGAACATCATCAAGGGCGTTGTGAAGCTGACCAAGCTTATGCCGGATGGGCGCCAGCAGATCGTGGGTCTTCAGTTTGCGCCGGACCTTATCGGTCGCCCGTTCGAGACGCACTCACAAGTGACTGCCGAGGCCGCCAATGATGTGCAGCTTTGCTCGTTCTCTAAACGCGCTTTGGATCAGCTCGTCCGGCAGTCGCAGGAGTTGGAACACAAATTGCACATGCAGGCTCTGGCCGATCTCGATGCCGCCCGAGACACGATGCTCTGGCTGGGCCGAAAATCGGCGACCGAAAAGGTGGCGAGCTTCATTCTGCTTTTGATCCGGCACGCGGATCCCATCGAGCAGCCCGACGGCGACCAGACCGACGGCGCTGGCGCTCAGATCCATCTTCCACTGAGGAGAACCGACATCGCAGACTATCTGGGGCTCACGATTGAAACCGTGAGCCGACAGCTTACGAAGCTGAGAAAGGCCGGGGTCATCAACATGGTCGATAACCGACATATCTCAATCGACAATGTCGAGAGGCTGGCATCCATGTCTGGAGATGCCATCAGAGCTTAATCGGCATACATCGTCCCGCTGGGACGCTGCACAACTGAGCAAGACCGAGGCGCGGGGGCAAACTTGGCAGAGCTCATGTCAGAACCCCTGGCTGGCGATGTAGGCCTCGATGATCTGTTTGAAGTTCATCTCAGCTTTGAAGCCGAGGGCAGTTGCATGTTGCGGGTCAAAAGCCTCGGGCCAATTTTGAACAATGGCCTGGATGGCAGGGTCGGGCTCGTGGTGGATGAGTGATACTGCCTTGGACCCGGCGACCGCCCTCAAGGCTTCAATCTGTTCTTCCACCGTACAGCTCACACCAGGCAGGTTGAAAGCGCGGCGTTCGGACAGGGCTTCGGTTCTCAGGCTGGCGGCGTGGACCAGAAAGCCGACGGCCGAATCTGGGCTGGCAAACCAGTGCCGAATGGACGGGGCCACCGGCAAGACAGCCTTTTGGCCTGCAAGAGGCTCGCGAATGATCCCTGAGTAAAACGAGGATGCGGCGGCGTTGGGCTTTCCAGGCCGCACGCAGATTGTCGGCAGACGCAGACTCACGCCGTCCACATAATCCTTTCGGGAATGGTCAGCGATTAGAAGTTCGGTCATGGCCTTCTGGGCGCCGTAGCTCGATTTCGGCGCGCACAGAAAGTCATCGGGGATGACAGCCGGAGAAGGCGGGCCAAAGACAGCGATGGAGGAGGCGAAAACCAGCCTGGGCCGGTAGGCCCCGTCGCTCGCTTCGTGCTGAGTGCGCAGCGCTTCGAGAAGGTTCCACGAGCCCATGGCATTGATCTGCCAGCCCCGCGCAAAGTCGCGTTCTGCTTCACCGGAGACAATGGCCGCCAGATGGAAGATCAGGTCGTATCTGGCCTCGGCGATCCGCTTTATCTGCTCTGCTGAATCCAGTCCGCCTTGAATGAGATTGATTGAGATGTCTGAAGGAGCGGGCGGCTCGGTGGGGACGATGTCGAACAGATCAAGGCGCTCAAGCCGCTGAGACCATTCCGGCGATTGCACCAAATGGCGGGCCAGCTTTGCGCCCAGCATGCCGGCACCACCAAGAATGATCGCTTTCACTGAACGGCCTTTCCATTGCGTTCCATCAGTTCGAGAAAGATGGCTGCATGATCCTTGTCGCCACCATCAAGCTGATCGCAGAGCCGGTCATAACGGCACAGCAAATGATCGAGCAGGGGCAGCGTCAAACCCAGATCATCGGCGACCTGACGGGTGTTTCTGAGGTCTTTCAGATGGTGTTTGGACGGGCCGCCAGGCTCAAAATTGCGGCGCTGCATGCGCTCGCCATGCTGCTGCAGCACGATGGAATCCGCGAACCCACCCGCAAGCGCCTGGCGGACCGCTGCAGGGTCCGCGCCCCCGGCCTCCGCCAGGGCGGTTGCCTCGGCAACAGCCCCCAGAGCGGCCGCCACAATGGTCTGGTTAATCAGTTTGGCCAACTGGCCCGTGCCGGCAGGGCCCACCCGGACCGGCCGGCCAAGCACGGCGAGCACCGGCATGGCCCTCTCGAACGCCTTCTTCTCTCCACCAACCATGATCGCGAGACTGCCGTCACTTGCACCTTTGGTGCCGCCGGAGACGGGTGCATCAAGGGCAGCGAAACCCTTCTCGTGCATGCGCGCTGCGAGTGTCTCCGCGTCCTGTCTGCTCGCCGAACTCATATCTATGAGGACCGCGCCCTCACTGAGCGCATCGGCCATGCCTGAATCCCAAACAATCTGGGCGGTGGCTTTGCCGTCGGACAGCATGGTGATGACGAAGTCGGTGCCTACAACAGCGTCCGCGGGATCGCAGGCAACACGGGCTCCATCCGCTTCCAGAGCTTTGGCCTTGGCGGTGGTCCTGTTCCAGACAGCAAGCTCATGCCCGGCCTTGAGGAGGTTCCGCACCATGGGTGCCCCCATGAGTCCCGTGCCCAGAAAAGCGATCCGTGCCAAATCCCGTCCTCCCCGTGCTCAATGCTTGCCTGTGTCCGAGCTTGAGGGCACTTATGTCATGAATTGAACGAAAAAGGCACGCGGAAGCGGCGGCATATGCCACCGCTCGATTGGCGAGCCGTCTTTGGGGTTGGTTATGGGTGATGTGAAGCCGGAACTCTTGCTGGTTGGTGGCGCGACTGACCGTATGCGCGGGCAACTGGCGGAGCTGTTCAACGTGCACGAAGACAGCGCCTTGAGCGATCTGCGGGCTTTTCTGGAGCAACGAGGCCACGAGATCAGCGCGGTCTGTGTGTATGGGGGCGCATCCCTGCCGGACGGCGCACTGGCTGCTATGCCAAACCTCAAGATCATCTCCGGCTATGGCGTTGGGTACGACGGAATCCCCGCAGAGGAGGCCGCGTCCCGCGGGATCATGGTGACGCACACCCCCGATGTTCTCAATGAGGATGTGGCCAATCTGGCTCTGCTTCTGCTTTTGGCTGTATCGCGCAGGCTGGTGCGTGACGATGCTTGGGCAAGATCAGGCAATTGGGAAAGCAAGGGCAATGCGCCCCTGACGCGCTCCATCGAAGGAAGCACGATCGGTATTCTAGGCTTTGGCCGGATTGGCGAGGCACTGGCCCGGAAGCTCGAAGTGTTTGGCGTCACGATTGTGTACCATCAGCGCAACCGGAAAGCCGAGAGCGCTTACCGTTATTACGGCGATCTGGTTGAGATGGCGCGGGATATCGATACGCTTATCTCCATCGTGCCCGGCGGCGCGTCGACCCATCACCTCATCAACCGCTCGGTCATTGAAGCGCTGGGGCCGCAAGGCACATTGATCAATATTGGCCGTGGCACCGTGGTGGAGGAGACGGAGCTTGTTGCCGCCCTGCGTGACGGACGCCTTGGCGCGGCGGGGCTGGATGTCTTCGAACATGAGCCCCACGTGCCCGAGGGATTGCGCGATCTGGAAAACGTTGTGATGACGCCGCACACCGGCAGTGCGACGGTGGAAACACGCCGGGCCATGGGTGATCTGACGGTGGAGAATTTGCGGCGCTTCTTTGCCGATGGAACGGTGGTGACACCTGTTCCCGAGTGTCGTGATCTGCTGAAAGCGTAGCGCCTAGCTCAGACCAAGGCGCAGGAAGTCGTGCACATTCACGAGGCCCTCGGCACGCATGCCAACCTTGCCATGATCGTCATTGACCACGAAAAGGGCTGTCACCTTGGAGCGGTGCAGCACGCGCAGGGCATCTTCCGCCAGAGTTGAAGATGGAATGACCGTTGGATTTTCGGTCATCACATCCTTGGCTTTGGCCGTGCCTATGTTGGCGAAGTTTCGCCGCAGATCGCCATCGGTCACCACGCCGACAAGCATTCCGCTTTCGTCTTGAACACCGGCAATGCCGAACGTCTTCGATGTCATCTCAACGATCACGTCTTCCATAGGCGTGTCGAGCTTCACCAAAGGCAGGCGTTCGCCCTTATGCATGATCTCGCTCATCTTCATGAGCCGAAGGCCGATGGAACCACCAGGATGCAGCATGGCAAAGTCGTCACGGGTGAAGCCGCGCAGATCCATCACAGCCATGGCCAGCGCATCGCCCAGCGCCAGGGTCATGGTGGTTGACGTTGTGGGCGCGATGGCGTGGCGGCAGGCCTCCTGGGCCTTTGGAAGAACCAAAGCCACAGTTGCGTTGCGGGCCAATGTGGAGTCTGAGCCCGAGGTGATGCCGATCATCGGAATACGCAGCCGCTGAAGGTGCTGCATGATGGGAACGAGGTCGCTGGTCTCGCCCGAATTGGAAATCAAAACGACCACATCGTCCCGCGAAATCATGCCCAGATCGCCATGGGCCGCCTCCGTCGCGTGGACAAAAATGGCCGGTGAGCCGGTGGAGGACAGAGTTGCCACGATCTTGTGAGCCACATGGCCGGACTTGCCGAGGCCTGATACGATCACGCGCCCCTTGCAGCCCAGCAGAAGCTTGACCGCTGCAATGAAGCTCTCGCCCAGACTCTCCTGCAGAACACGAAGCCCTTCCATCTCGATGGCGAGCACTTCCTGGCCTCGGCTGCGAGCGGTTTCCTCAAGCGTGTCGAGGGCATCATTGTCTGCGGAAACTGGATCTGCAGAAACTGGCATTTGCTGACTTGCGCTGGTTTGCATGGTGCGGTCCCGGATCCACTGGCTATCAGGTGCGGCGGCGGCCAACTGGCAATGACCGTATCTCGCAGCTGGCAACCAACTGCGCTCTTGAGGAGGCGTTTTCAACCCTCAATTGGGGCTGATTTATGCCGCTTTGCTGGGGCTAAGGGCATTGGAGCCGCCCAAGTGCCCGATAATTCTGCACCGATCGCCCAAACTTCGCCCACCGGCCCCGTTAGGTCCCGACGTATCTGAGTTAGCCTTTTCGGTAGCGGAGGTGAGATGCACGCAGGCTTGGAACATTCCGGCGCCCAACAGGTTTCTTACTCACTGAGCCCAAAAGGGGTGAGTGAGGATAAGCTGATGTCCATACAAGACCGTTTTGATCGCGTGACCGGTGCGCGCGCTCTGGAGCAGCTTTGCTATCAGCCTCGGTCCCACGCCATGTTTCTTGATTTCGATGGCACACTCGTCGATCTGGCTCACACTCCCGACGCCGTTGTGGTGACCTCTGGCGACGCGGAACTGCTGCGTTTGCTTCTCGATGCCCACGAAGGTTCAGTCGCCATTGTGAGCGGTCGAGCCATTGATGATCTCGAGCGGTTTCTCCCAGGCTTCACCGGTGATCTTGCTGGCGGACACGGGGCGGAGTTTCGCATCAACGGTCAGAGAAGCCTGGCCCCCTCTGTCCGGGTTGGCGAGCTTGAGCACATCAAGGCGGAGGTTCGCTCCTATGCCGCCACACTCCCCAAATTGCTGGTTGAAGAGAAGGCCACCGGAATCGTGCTGCACTATCGAGCGCACCCCGAATGCGAGGACGACGCAATCGTCTTTGCGCAAACGCTGGCAGGCAGCAGCCCCGACTTCGAAGTTCAGCGCGCCAAGATGGCCGTCGAGCTTCGCCCTCGCGGGATCAGCAAAGCGGCTGCGATGGACCATATGCTCGCGTTGGACGGTTTTGCCGGCCGCAAGCCCTTCTTTGCTGGCGATGACGTGACTGACGAAGCCGCATTCGGCTGGGTGAATGACCAGGGCGGCATCAGCGTCCGCGTGGACGACGGCACGACCGGTGCGCAGTTTCAAACGCCATCGCCGACAGACTTCAAATCATGGCTCAAACGATGGGTGGAGACACATTGACCGACACTGACAAAAAGAAGGGTCGGCTGATCGTGGTGTCCAACCGTGCGCCGTCCATATGCGGGACGGCAGATGCAGGTGGCCTGGTTGTCGCACTGCGCGGAACGCTGGAGCGTATGGGTGGTCTCTGGGTCGGAGCCAATCCGGAGCCTGCGTCCACCCCGGGCGATGAGTTGGTCATCCACAAGCGCGATGATTTCGATATCGCCCACTTCTCGACGACTGAGGCGGAGCAGGAGGACTTCTACCTCGGCTATGCGAACTCCGTGCTGTGGCCCGTCTTTCACGGTCGGGTGGATCTGATGAGCATGGAGGCGCGCTTTGCGCCGGCCTACTGGACGGTGAACGAGCGCATTGCCCGTGGTCTCGTTTCCCAGCTGCGGCCCAATGATACGATTTGGGTGCAGGACTATCAGCTGATCCCGCTGGCGCGTGAACTGCGGCGGCTGGGGGTTAAGAACTCCATCGGCTTCTTTCTTCACATTCCTGTGCCCGACGTTCAGAGCTTCCGAACCATTCCTCAATGGAAGCGCCTGACCAGAGGCTTGTGCGCCTATGACCTTGTGGGACTTCAGGCGACGCGGGATGTGACCAATCTGATTGATATTTGCCGCCGCGCTGTCGGCGCCGAACTGCTGCCCAGTGGCGCTCTTATGGTGGACGAACAGAGGGTCCGGGTCGGGGCATTTCCCATTTCCATCGATACCCAGGCCTTCCGGAAGGACGCGGAGCGGTCCGCCGCAGCCCAGAGCAAGCCGCCCTTCGCGCGCCTTATCGGGGTGGATCGGCTGGACTATTCCAAGGGGCTTCCCCAGCGTTTCGAAGCCTATGAGCGTTTTCTCTCCAAGCCTGAAAATGCGCGCTGGCACGGAAATGTGCAGTTTCTGCAGGTTGCTCCACCGACGCGAACCGGTGTCGAAGCCTATGACGATATTCGCAGCGAGCTTGAGGCTCTCGCCGGTCGGATCAACGGGGCTTTCGGAACTGTTGACTGGACGCCGATCCAGTACATTCATCGACCTCTGCCCAGGGAAGAACTGGCCGGGCTCTACCGCCAGTCGCGGGTGGCGCTGGTCACGCCGCTCTTCGACGGCATGAACCTCGTCGCCAAGGAATTCGTTGCCGCGCAAGATGAGGCAGATCCGGGTGTTCTGATCCTGTCCGAATTCGCTGGAGCAGCTGAAGAGCTCAAATCAGCCCTTCTAGTCAATCCGCACGACATAGAGCAATGTGCAGATGCCATTGGTGCGGCCCTCGATATGAGCCTTCACACGCGCATCCGCCGGCACACCCAGGCGTTTGACCATATTGCGCGCAACGATATCGCAGCATGGACGAGGGCCTATTTGGACGCGCTTGGCAAGTCAAGAGGGGGGATGAAGACCGCTGACAAGCCGGTTGAGGACAGGCTCATCAACATCGAACGTTCCATGGCGCAGGCGCTCGCGGAGGATCATCCCGATCTTTCAGGCCCCATCACCACGTCAGGTGTGTTGGCTGAAGGATCGCCCGCAACCAAACATTAGGCGGCAAACTCCCCTCTGTTGTTTGGGCCGCGCAGCCGTCTGCGTCTGCGCGCCGCAGGCATGCGTTCTATTTGTGTTCTTATTTCTGATGACAGATCGGGAAGGAGAACATATAAAGAACTTATGCCCCGCACTCTCATCGACAAGCTGGCCATTCTTTCGGATGCGGCCAAGTATGATGCGTCCTGCGCTTCCAGTGGTACGACGCGGCGCAATTCAGCCGGAGGCAAGGGCCTGGGCTCCACGACCGGGACCGGCATTTGCCATGCCTACGCGCCGGATGGGCGATGCATCTCACTTCTGAAAATCCTGATGACCAATTTCTGCATCTATGATTGTGCCTATTGCATCAATCGGGTGTCGAGCAATGTGGAGCGTGCGCGTTTCACGCCTGATGAGATCATCACCCTCACGCTGGAGTTTTACCGGCGGAACTATATCGAAGGGCTTTTCCTGTCGTCGGGCATCATCAAATCTTCCGATGACACGATGGCCGCCATGGTGCGTGTGGCCCGCGAACTGCGACTGACCCACCGGTTCCGGGGCTACATTCACCTCAAGACCATCCCCGATGCCTCACCACAATTGATTGAAGAGGCCGGGCTCTACGCGGACCGATTGTCGATCAATGTGGAACTGCCCACGGACAGTGCGGTTAAGACATTTGCACCGGAGAAGAAGCCCGGTGATATCCGCAAGGCCATGGGGGATGTGCGCCTTGGGATAGAGGCTTCGGGCGACAAAACGCATCGAGGCCGCAGGGCCAAGAAGTTCGCGCCCGCCGGTCAGTCGACTCAGATGATTGTCGGGGCCGATGCCTCCAATGATGCGACCATCCTTCGGTCCTCGGATCGGCTCTACTCCAGCTACCGCCTCAAGCGGGTCTACTATTCTGGCTTCAGTCCGATCCCGGATTCATCGTCCAGTCTGCCCCTTATCAAGCCGCCGCTTGTGCGGGAGCATCGGCTTTACCAGGCCGACTGGCTTATGCGATTTTACGGGTTTTCTGTGCCTGAGATCGTCTCCCCATCGGACGACGGAAATCTCGATCTTGAGGTGGACCCCAAGCTGGCCTGGGCTTTGGCCAACCGGCACCAGTTCCCGGTGGACGTGAACCGGGCGGACAAGGAGATGCTGCTGCGCGTGCCCGGTTTTGGCACCAGGACCGTGGGGCGCATTCTCGCCAGCCGCCGCAACCGCTCTTTGCGCTATGAAGACCTCAAACGGATTGGCGCTCTCGTCAGCAAGGCCAAGCCGTTCATCATGGCTGTGGACTGGACGCCCGGTTTCATGACCGACGATCAGCATTTGCGCAGCCGTTTCGCCCCGCCGCAGCAATTGGCTTTGATCTGACGACACTATGCATCGCGTCGATCTTCCCGCTCTCGGTACCTTTGACGTCTGGCGAAATGCGGCGCGTTCGCTGGCTCTTTCGGGTGTTCCAGCCGAACAGATTGACTGGTCGTTCGGCAATTGTGATGCGGGTCTTTTCGATGGATTGGCCAACAATAAGTTGCACACTGCTGCCATTGGGTCCGCAGGGGCGCCTGGCCATGCGCGACTGACCGCGCCGAAGGCCTTTCTTGATCTGGCAGAGCAGGTGATATGTCACTCGGCGCACGAGCGCTTCTCGCTCTTGTATTCATTGCTCCTGCGTTTGCAGAACGAGCGTGGCCTGCTGGCTGATCGCGCCGATCCCCTGGTCAATCGGATCCAGGGACTGGCTAAAAACATAAGGCGCGACTGCCACAAGATGACGGCCTTTGTGCGCTTTCGTGAGGTGGCACCAATCGAGCCGGGGCGACGGGCTTTCTATTCGTGGTTTGAGCCCGATCACTACATAGTCGAGCGCACGTCTTCCTTCTTCGCCAAACGGTTCGCCGATATGGATTGGACCATTGCGACGCCTAAAGGGTGCTCGCATTTCCGAGGTGGTAAGGTCTCGTTCTCCGAAGCCGTTGATCACGGCAGCCTGCCGCCGGATGAGACCGATGAACTGTGGCGAACCTACTATGCCAACATCTTCAACCCGGCCCGGCTGAAGGTGAAGGCGATGCAGGCGGAGATGCCAAAGAAATATTGGAAGAACATGCCGGAGACGCAGCTGATCCCGGGCCTCATTGCTGGCGCTGAGCAGCGTGTACGCGAGATGCGTGAGAAACAGGCCAGTCAGCCACCGGTACGGGCGCAAAAGGTGACGGAGCGGTTTCGTGCGGAACTGGCAAAGGGTGCGCCACAGGCTACGTCGGGTAAATTGGACGCAGTGCGGGCACAGGCGAGCGCTTGCACGCGCTGCCCGCTTTATTGCCAGGCGACCCAGACGGTGTTTGGGGCCGGGCCGGAAGATGCAGAGATCATGTTTGTGGGCGAGCAACCCGGTGACAGGGAAGATTTGGCGGGTGAGGCCTTTGTCGGACCCGCCGGTCAATTGTTCAACGCCGCATTGGATGCCGTTGGCTTTGACTGCCGCCGGGCCTACGTCACAAACGCGGTCAAGCACTTCAAGTTCACACCCCGCGGCAAGCGACGCATTCATGCCACCCCCAATGCGGGTGAGGTGGATGCCTGTCGGTTCTGGCTCAGCCAGGAAATCGCCATTGTCAGGCCTAAGCTGATTGTGGCGCTTGGAGCGACGGCTGCTCGAGCCACCACGGAGCGCGGCGACAGGATTCTCGCACGGCGCGGCACATTGGAAGCGACGGCCGTCGGAACCCCCGTCTTTCTGACGGTGCATCCGTCATCCATCTTGCGCACAAGGGGCGACCGAACGGCGGAGGAACGAGCGTTTCAGGACGATCTGCGCAAGGCTGTTAAGCTGCTGGCAGTGGCTGCATGATTTTGGGTCGGAACGCTAAGAGCCCACTTCGGCCTTGATAGCCCGCCAGCCAATGTCACTCCGGCAAAAGCCGTTGGCCCAATCCACCTGTTCCACGCCTTCATAGGCCAGCCGCTGTGCCTCAGCGACGGTCGGTGCCGTGGCGGTGATGTTCAGAACGCGCCCGCCTGTTGCGAGAAGGGTGTCCTGATGGCGCGCAGTGCCTGCATGAAAGATCACCCGGTTATCCTGATCCTCCGGCATTGACCGGATCTGCGTGCCCTTTTCATAGCCGCCGGGATAGCCTTTGGATGCCATCACAACGGTAAGCGCGTAGGCATCCCGCCACTGTATGTCTGGAGCAGCAGCAACGTCGCCCTGTGTTGATGCAAGCATGAGTGGAACAATGTCTGACTCCATGCGCATCATCAGCACCTGGCATTCCGGGTCGCCAAAGCGGCAATTATACTCAATCAGCTTGGGTCCATCCGTAGTGAGGATCAGCCCTGCATAGAGCAAGCCACTGAACGGCGTCCCGGCTTCTGCCATGCCGCGCATGGTGGGCTCGATGATGGTCTCGATGGCCTGTTCATACTGTTCGCCGCTCATGGTCAGGGCAGGACTGTAGGCCCCCATGCCACCCGTGTTGG
>JBCBXA010000027.1:0-31503 GCA_039816825.1 Pseudomonadota bacterium
GCCTAAGGGCGCCTGCAAAAGATAGAAGGAGGCCATCATGGCAAAGGAAAAGTTCGAACGTAACAAGCCGCATGTTAACATCGGCACGATTGGTCACGTTGACCACGGCAAGACGACGTTGACGGCTGCGATCACGAAGTATTTCGGGGATTTCCAGGCCTACGATCAGATTGACGGCGCGCCGGAGGAGAAGGCCCGCGGGATCACGATCTCGACGGCGCATGTGGAGTACGAGACGGACAACCGTCACTACGCGCACGTGGATTGCCCGGGCCATGCCGACTACGTCAAGAACATGATCACCGGTGCCGCTCAGATGGACGGCGCGATCCTGGTTGTGAACGCGGCCGACGGCCCGATGCCCCAGACCCGTGAGCACATCCTGCTGGGCCGCCAGGTTGGCATCCCGAAGATGGTCGTGTTCCTGAACAAGGTCGACCAGGTGGACGACGAGGAGCTTTTGGAGCTCGTTGAGATGGAAGTGCGTGAGCTTCTGTCCTCCTACGACTATCCCGGCGACGACATCCCGATCATTGCGGGCTCGGCTCTGGCGGCGATGGAGGGCAACAAGCCCGAGATCGGCGAAGAGAAGATCCGTGAGCTGATGGCGGCTGTGGACGACTATATCGACACGCCCGAGCGGGCGGTGGATCAGCCGTTCCTGATGCCGATCGAGGACGTGTTCTCGATCTCGGGCCGCGGCACGGTTGTGACCGGTCGGGTTGAGCGTGGCGTGATCAATGTGGGCGACGAGATCGAGATCGTGGGCATCCGCGACACCTCGAAGACGACGTGTACCGGCGTTGAGATGTTCCGCAAGCTCTTGGACCGCGGCGAGGCGGGCGACAACATTGGCGCGCTGTTGCGCGGTGTGGACCGTGAAGGCGTTGAGCGCGGCCAGGTGCTGTGTAAGCCGGGCTCGGTGACGCCGCACACGAAGTTCGAGGCCGAGGCCTATATCCTGACCAAGGAAGAGGGTGGCCGTCACACGCCGTTCTTCGCCAACTATCGCCCGCAGTTCTACTTTCGCACGACGGATGTGACGGGGACGGTGACGCTGGCGTCGGGCACGGAGATGGTGATGCCGGGCGACAATGTGGGCTTCACGGTCGAGCTGATCGCCCCGATCGCGATGGAAGACGGCCTGCGCTTCGCCATCCGCGAAGGCGGCCGCACCGTCGGCGCGGGCGTGGTCTCCAAGATCATCGAGTAAATAGACAGAACGGGCGGGGGCCGAACCCTCGCCCTTTTCTCGTTCCCAATGCCGTTCGAAGAGGGGTCGCAAGGCGCCTCCTCCTCTCAAAAATGTGTAAATTAACGGCGGGCCGCTGCTCCAAACAGGGCGACCAGTTTCGACGCAGCAGGGCCTTTAACGGCCGACCCGAGCGTCTACCTCTTCTGTCAATGCGTCGAGCGCTTGGCTCAGGGCCAAGCGGTATTCTTCCATCTCTGCTTCTGACAATTTTCGCGTCACATCTTGGTCCCAGCGCCGCCAAGCAAGCGCGACGCGCGTCCATGGCATCGGAAGATGTTGCTTGTCCCAAGTCGGCCAGACCCATACGCGCCGCGCCGCCGCGGCATAGAGAAAAATTGGCTTGCCGCTGATCCGCGACCATTGGATTGGAAAGCTCTTGGCCGATCGAGCCGGCCCCTTTGGCCCATCCACGGCGATCCCAACCGAAGCGCCTTGTTTCAAACCGGAGAGAACCTCTTTCAAGGCACTTGCATTCGTATGCCCTTTGCGGGCGAGTGCCACTGTCCGATAGCCAAACTCCCGTAAGATCGCCCCGGCAAAGTTGCCCGCTCTGGCCTCAGCGTGGAGATGAATGACGTCCTGCGGATCACCATGAAAGCAGAAAGGCGCCAGAAAGCTCCTTTGGTGCCAGACGATCATGACCACGGCGCCATGTTCGGCCAAAGCCTGTTCAACTTCGACCCAACCATCCTCGTCCCAATGAGACGTGCGCCGGACAAAGCGCAGCCAGGCCACGAAAGCTTTGACCGCCCCGCGATTGAGTGCGGGTGAGTTCGCGATACCGCGGCGCAGGTTGGTCAGTGACTGCTTCATCTCCTTGCGGGATGGGGAATCGGCAGCGCGCCGTCAACCCTTTGGGCCTACTGCAAAAGACCCTCGCGCCGAAACACGGCCTCGATCCTTTGGCGTTGCTGAAAACTGGCCGGGACGGTCCCGCCGAACCCTCGGCTTCGATCCTGCACGATACCATAAACCAGTGAAAGATTGGCGCAGCTCAGCTCGCGGACGTCTAAGCTTCGGTCCAATCCAGGCGGAAGCAGAGCTTCGACTGTCCTGGCCAGTTGCTCGGAACAGGCGCTTTGGCTTTGGGCAAAAGCGGGCGCGCCAAAAAGAAGAAAGGTCGTCATTATCGCATATCGCATGGCTGTATCCTCCTTTTGGGCGAGGTATCTCTTGGCTGAGGGCTGCCCATTAATGGACGTGTCACACTTGTGTGAGGCGGGGAACCACCGTCGCGCATAGATGCGGGTTAGCGGCGAACACTGCACCAGTCGCCCCCCCCCGCGCAAAGCAAGAAAGCGCCCTTGAATTGCGGGCCGAAGACGCGTAGCAACACTCTCCGATAGGGGTGTAGCTCAGTTGGTAGAGCAGCGGATTCCAAATCCGCAGGCCGCGGGTTCGAATCCTGCCGCCCCTGCCAAAGCCAAGCTATGCCGACGCGTTCTCAGGGAACTGTGATCATAAACTGCTGTCCAAAGCGCTTTGGCCGCTTGCCGATACCATGCGCTTTCATCGCATCAAGCACCGCCTCACGGACATGCATGCGCCCATCTCGTTTCCAAAAGAAATCGTCTCCCGCGATAATGCCGCCCGGCTTCACCTTGGCAAAGGATAATTCAATATCGCGATAGACGAAATCGTAGAGGTGATTTCCGTCAATATAGACCCAATCAAAGTAATCATCCGGAAATTCAGCGAGAATATCTGCTGAGAAGCCGCGCTTTACTGTGACGTTACCCTGATCCTGAAAGAGGCCGGTGACATGGTCGAACATCGTTCGCATCGCTTCGCCATCGGAATGTTTCGCATGCGTTTTCGTATCATCGACCGTTTCGATAACCAAATCCCAGGGGTCAATCAAAACGAGTTCACTGGGCCTTGTGATGCGGAGAATATTCTCAGAGAATCCGCCATTCCACACGCCGATTTCGGCGCATTTTCCTTCTACAGGCATGCTCTCGAGGAGTCGCATTCTATTGGCATGGCGTCGGGGTTTATCCGAACTCACAGCTGAAATTTTTTCCAGCTCCATGATCTCGGAATGAAGCGATTGGTACTCGGGATCCGCCAAAAGATTTTCGAATTTTTCCTTATGCCAAGCCTGGGCGGCAAGATTGAGGTGTTCGAGAATGGGATCTTCGCAAAGAGTGGCGATCGCCGACTTTACATCTTCCGCTAGCGCCAGCATGGAGCGATCCAGGTCACCCTTCATGTTCCAGCGTTGCCAATAATGCAGGCCAAGGTCCTGATCCATATGATTGGCACGACCGCGAAACTTCTTAAAGATAAAGGCGTCTAGGCTGCGAAGGGCATAGTGATTGACCTGTGCTGTATCATACCCGTAGTCTAAGTTGGGGCGTTCGGGATTGGCGCCCTCGGCGCGCTTTGGACCGCCCCAGACCACATCGTCGCGCGCGTCTTCGTTGAATACAGGCGAATGAAGCCCTAGCCTCTCGATCTTATCCGAAACCTTGAAAAGCGACTTTACAAATCGCCCTTTCTCATTTTCGCGAGGTGAAGCAGATTGACACTCTGTCAGCTGCTCAATCACCAAACGGGCGTCGAGTGCCGCCTGGGGCGCCGCGGCGAACATGCGCCAGGTGACGGGAATGACGTCGGCATCGGAATTAGCGGAGATTAAATCGCCGACCTGCCGATCGCCGATCTTTACATTCAAAAACTCATCTGCATCCGCTACAAATACCCATTCGGCATCTCGAAAATTCTGGTGCGCCAATGCATATTTCAGCGCCGATTTATGGGCACCTCGCCGCAGGACATTATTCCGCTCATGGGTGACGATGCCAAGAAATTCTAATCGATCCAGCATGAGGTCGGTGCCGTCGCTGCAATCGTTCGTGTAAATCAGAAAATCCGTAAAGCCGATCACTCGATGATAGGCGATCCACTCTAGGAGGTAAGGCGCTTCATCCTTCATGGTTGAAACGATCAATCGAGAGCCAGACACGGGCACACCTCTCTGCTCATGCGCGGCGTTGGTCCGCCGTCACTTGTTGGCCCAAGGATCGGCAAAAAACGCCTTCTGGTCCAGGGAAAACTGGGTCCTGTTGATCGCACTGCGACGGTTGCTCGCCTAAAAAATACGCAGGCTGCCCGCTTTGGAATGCGAATTTACGGTTTGGGGCGTGCGCTGGACGCCAAAGGCAGTATTCTCGGTGTTGTGGGAGATATGGGTCCAATCGAAACGCTTCGTGAGCAAGAAGCTCAGCAGGCTTCCCTTCCGCGTGCGCGGGGGCAAGCTTTCTTGCGCGTTAAGCAAAACGCGCGCACTGAAATCGCCGATCTCCGCCAGCAAGGCAGCCTCAAGCTTGTATTCCCGCGGCAGAGAGCGTCCGCGTTGCCGATGATTCTGGTCAATACTGCGGGTGGCGTGACCGGCGGTGATGCGTTTCGCTTCGAGGCTGAGATTGGCCGCGACGCTTCACTGAACCTCACCACGCAAGCCTCGGAGCGCATCTATCGCTCTGTGTCGGGTCAGGCCGGCGAGATCCAGGCGCAGATCCATGTGGCGCCGGGTGGTCGGCTTACTTGGCTGCCGCAAGAGACGATTGTTTTTGACGGGGCCGCGCTTAAACGGCGTTTGGTGGTGGACCTGGCCCCCGCCGCCGAATGCCTTTTGCTTGAAAGCGTTGTTTTTGGACGCGCCGCGATGCGAGAGACAATACAGCGCATCGTCTGGCGCGATGAGATCATCGTCAACCGGGATGGCGCCCCTGTTTTCTGGGACCGCCAGACCATTAATGAGGCTAATTTCAACGGCCCTGCCGCCGTCGTTTCGCGCGGGGACCACAAGGCGATGGCCGTATTCGTTTTGGCCTCAGGGTCCGCGGGCGACCGGCTGGAGAAAATCCGAGACCTGGCGCAAAGCCTGGCAAATGCAGCGATTGAGATCGGCGTATCAGCCCTTTCGGAAGATTTGTTGACCATTCGAATTCTCGCATCGGACGGTTACACCCTTAGAAAAGCGATGCTACCGTTAACCCATGGGCTGACCGGCGAAGACTTACCGAAAGTATGGATGTTGTAGATGCAGCTGACCCCGAGAGAAAAAGACAAACTGCTTATTTCGATGGCCGCCGAGGTGGCGCGCAAACGATTGGCGCGCGGCGTGAAGCTCAACCATCCCGAGGCGATTGCGCTCATCACTGACGCGGTCGTCGAAGGCGCGCGCGATGGGCGCTCGGTCGCGGATATGATGCAGGCGGGCGCGCATGTCGTCGGGCGCGAGCAGTGCATGGAGGGCGTAGCCGAGATGATCCATGAGGTCCAAGTCGAAGCGACCTTTCCCGACGGTACAAAGCTCGTCACCGTCCACAACCCTATTCGCTGATATCCCCCTATTCGCTGAAGTCCAAGGAGCCGCGCGATGATACCTGGAGAAGTGATGCCGATGGCCGGTGAATTGCACCTGAACGCGGATCGAGAAGAGATTACTCTGATTGTCGCCAATACCGGGGATCGGCCAATTCAAGTTGGCTCACACTACCACTTCGCGGAAACAAACCCGGCGCTAGACTTTGACCGAGATGCAGCCCGTGGCAAACGCCTCAACATCGCGGCGGGCACGGCCGTGCGGTTTGAGCCAGGACAGAGGCGGGACGTTGTCTTGATCGATATCTCCGGGGCGCGGCGCGTCTTTGGTTTCAACCAAAAGATCATGGGAGATCTGTAAATGCCGGCAACGATCTCTCGCGCGGATTACGCGGCCATGTTCGGGCCGACGACCGGGGATAAAGTCCGTCTGGCTGACACCGATCTGATCATCGAGGTTGAGCGTGATCTCACAGCGGAAAGCGTCGGCGCCGCGCAATCCGACGGATCAGGATCGAATGCCGCAATCTATGGTGAAGAGGTCAAATTCGGTGGCGGTAAGGTCATTCGCGATGGCATGGGCCAGGCCCAGACCACGCGAGCCGAGGGTGCCGTCGACACGGTTATCACCAACGCGCTGATCGTAGATTATACCGGGATCTATAAGGCGGATATCGGCCTTAAAGACGGCCGCATCGCCAAGATCGGCAAGGCGGGCAACCCCGACACGCAACCCGGGGTGGACATCATCGTCGGACCGGGGACCGAGGCCATCGCGGGAGAGGGTAAAATCCTGACCGCTGGGGGCTTTGACAGCCACATCCACTTCATCTGCCCGCAGCAGATCGAGGATGCCTTGCATTCCGGCCTGACCACGATGCTCGGCGGTGGTACCGGCCCGGCGCATGGCACGCTGGCGACGACCTGCACGCCCGGGTCCTGGCATATCGGGCGGATGCTGCAAGCCGCCGATGCCTTTCCGATGAACCTCGCCTTTGCCGGTAAGGGTAACGCATCCCTCCCGGCGGCGTTGGAAGAGCAAGTCGTCGCTGGGGCTTGCGCGCTTAAACTGCATGAGGATTGGGGCACCACGCCGGGCGCGATCGATTGCTGTCTGAACGTGGCCGACGCGATGGACGTCCAAGTGATGATCCACACGGACACGCTAAACGAAAGTGGCTTTGTCGAGAACACCGTCGCGGCTATGAAGGGCCGCACCATTCACGCTTTCCATACCGAGGGGGCAGGGGGCGGCCACGCGCCAGATATCATCAAGATCTGCGGACAAGGGAACGTGCTGCCGTCCTCGACCAACCCAACCCGGCCCTTTACAGTCAACACCCTCGAAGAGCATCTCGACATGCTGATGGTGTGCCACCACCTCGACAAATCTATATCCGAGGACGTGGCCTTTGCCGAAAGCCGCATCCGACGCGAAACCATCGCGGCCGAGGACATTCTGCATGATATGGGCGCCTTCTCGATTATTGCCTCCGACAGCCAGGCGATGGGCCGCGTGGGCGAGGTGATTATCCGGACCTGGCAAACCGCGGACAAAATGAAAAAACAGCGCGGCGCCTTGGCCGAGGAAAAGGGCGACAATGACAATGCCCGCGTGCGCCGCTACATCGCGAAATACACGATTAACCCCTCGATCGCCCATGGTCTTAGCCATGAGATTGGCTCAATCGAGGAGGGCAAGCGCGCGGATCTATGCCTTTGGCATCCGGCCTTTTTCGGTGTGAAACCCGAGATGGTCCTGATCGGCGGCACGATTGCTTGTGCTCAAATGGGCGATCCGAATGCCTCTATCCCGACGCCTCAGCCCGTTTATACGAGGCCGATGTTCGGGGCCTATGGCCGCGCGGTTGAGAATTCTGCGGTTTGTTTCGTGAGCCAAGCGGCGGCGGAGGCTGACATCGGCGCGCATCTGGGACTTGCCAAAACGGTTTTGCCAGTCATCAACACCCGGGCGATCGGCAAGAAAGATCTCAAGCTCAACGACGCGACTCCGGAGGTAGAAGTCGATCCTGAGACCTACGAAGTGCGCGCCGACGGAGAGCTTTTGGTGTGCCAGCCCGCAGAAGTGTTGCCGATGGCGCAACGCTATTTCTTGTTCTAGGCGCGACGATGCTGGCTGCGCGAAACATCGTTGAAGCAACCATGGCGCTGGACCAAATCAGCCTCACCTATGATGAGCGCTTTTTAAGGCGGAAGGTGCTGCGGTCTGCGGCGGGTGAGGAGTTTCTTGTCGATCTTGCGAGTACGATGTCTCTCGCTGCGGGCCAAGCGTTCGAATTGGAAGACGGGCGCCGGATCGCTGTTTTGCCGGCTGATGAGCCATTGCTGGAAATCACCGGGCCGAACCTCACGCGATTGGCCTGGCATATCGGCAATCGGCATACGCCCTGCGAGATCCAGGCCGATTGCCTAATAATTCAGCGCGATCACGTCCTGCACGATATGCTTCAGAAATTGGGCGCGCTGGTCCGCGAAATCAGCGGCCCTTTCACGCCCGAAGGCGGCGCCTATGGCCACGGACGAACCCATGGCCACAGACACTGAGACGGCGGCGATCACCCTGGCGCAATGGTTTTCTCCGGCCTATCCGGTCGGCGCCTTTCATTTCAGTCATGGGCTGGAGGCGGTCATTTCGTCAGGGTATGTCATAGATGCCAAATCCCTGAAGACCTGGATCGAGAGCCTTCTCTTGCATGGCTCCGGTCGCAATGACGCGTTGTTTCTCGCTGCAGCCTATCACGCGGCAGATTTCTCTGCGCTCAGCGACGTGGATAGCCGCGCGCGCGCGTTTGCGGGAACCTTTGAGCGACGCCAGGAAGCTCAACTCCTCGGGGCGGCCTTTGGCAGGATGACCGGTGCCTTGATCGACCGAGATCTCTCAGATCTCACGTTCCCGGTCGCGGTCGGCCGCGCGGTCCGCCTCGTTGATCTGCCGCTGCGCCTGTCGATCGCGATGTACTTGCAGTCCTTCGCCGCCAACTTGGTCTCGGTTGGGCAGCGATTAATACCAATCGGTCAGACGGAAGGGCAGGCGATCGTTCGGGATCTTGCCCCGCGTTACGGCGCCATTGCCGCAGCCTGCTTAGACGGCAATCTGGATGATATCGGCGGCTTTACTGTCGCGGCTGAGATCGCATCGATGCAGCATGAGACACTCTACAGCCGGGTATTTCGCACATGACTGTACGAAACGGGCCTCTGCGCCTTGGCATTGGTGGACCGGTCGGGGCTGGAAAGACAACGTTAACCGCGTCCCTGTGTGAGGCGCTGCGTGATCGTTATTCCCTGGGTGTGATCACCAATGACATTTACACCAGAGAGGACGCAGAAGCTCTGATGCGCTTGCAGGTCCTACCCCGGGATCGGATCATCGGTGTCGAAACGGGCGGCTGCCCACATACCGCGATCCGCGAGGACGCCTCGATCAATCTTTTGGCCGTTTCGGATATGATCGCGCGGCATCCGGGCATTGACCTGGTGATGATCGAGTCCGGTGGAGACAATTTGTCGGCGACCTTCAGCCCGGAACTCGCCGATATGACAGTTTATGTGATTGATGTGGCGGCCGGTGAGGAGATCCCGCGCAAAGGTGGGCCTGCAATTACGAAATCGGACCTGCTCGTAATCAACAAAACAGACCTCGCACCGCATGTGGGCGCCGATCTGGAGGTGATGGACCGCGATGCCAAGCGGATGCGCGGCGACCGTCCAACCCTGTTTACGGCGCTGCGCCACCGGCAGGGAGTCGACCAGGTCATCGACACGATTTCTCGGATCGGCGGGTTGTGAGTCCTCAAACCCGGACGAGGAGTTTTCCTGTATTCTCGCCGCGATAAAGCATCCCGATAGAGTCTAGAGCCGCTTCTGGGCCGTCCAGAATATGCTCCCGCACGACCAAGTCGCCGTTTTTCAACCAGGTGGCCAGCGCTTGCCGTGCTTCTGCCAAACGGTCTTTGTAATCGAAGATCAAAAACCCCTGCATCCGGGCACGGGCGACCAGCAACTGGCGGTGTACGCGCGGCCCCATCGGCACCGGATCCCAATCCGTCACCGCCGCCGTGCCGCAGATCGTGACACGCGCGCCGAGGGCTAAATGGCCCATCACCGCGTCAGAAATCGGCCCACAGGTATTGTCGAAGTAGCAATCGATGCCCGATGGGGCGGTCTTTGCGAGGGCGGCTGATACGTCCTCAGACTTGTAGTCGATGGCATGGTCATAGCGAAATTCATCGCGACACTGCGCAACTTTTGCGGGTCCGCCGGCAATGCCAATGGTTTGGCAGCCGAGCAATTTGGCGATCTGGCCTACAGCGGACCCGACTGCGCCCGCCGCGGTAGAAACAACGACGACATCGCCGGATTTTGCGGCGCAGCTCTCCAGCAGGCCGAAATACGCGGTCGTTCCATTTAGGCCGAGGATGCCAAGCGCGTAGCTATGGGGTAGGTCCGTCTCAGTGACTTTGCGCGCGATTTGGTCCGCTTTGACCAAGGCATGCGTCTGCCACCCGAGCAATCCTTCCACGATGTCGCTCTCGCGAAACTTAGGATCTTCGGAGGCAATGACTTCACCGACAGCGAAGGATCGCATCGTTTCACCAATCGCGACAGGCGGGGAGTAGTTTGGCACATCATTCACCCATCCGCGCATTGCCGGATCGACGGACCAATGGCTGATCCGGACGAGGACCTCGCCACTTTGCGGCTTGGCGACTGCATCCTCCTCAATACGAAAGTGCCTCGGCTCAGGCACGCCGACCGGGCGGTGCGCAAGAACAACGCGCGTGTTTTTCATATCGCGCCTCTGCTCAAAGCGTCTCCGAAGATCGCGCCCAGAGATTGATGTCTTCCTCTGACGAAATCTCATCGATCTTGACCAATTCGGCCTCAGTAAAATCGAGATTATCAATAACGCCCGCGCAATCGCGAACCTGACTGGCGCGCGATGCACCAATCAGGGCGGTGGTGACCCTTTCGCCGCGCAATACCCAAGCCAGCGCCATTTGCGCCAGCGTCTGCCCGCGCTGCTCGGCCACTTCGTTCAAAGCGCGTACCGATGCAAGGGATCGTTCGTTGATCATACCGTCCAACAGAGACTTTCCTTGGCTCGCGCGGCTATCTTCGGGCACACCGCCGAGGTATTTCTTTGTAAGGATGCCCTGTGCCAACGGCGTAAAGGCAATTGACCCAACGCCTAAATCATCCAGCGTATCCAAGAGGTTATCTCGTTCCAGCCAGCGATTAAGAATATTGTAGGACGGTTGATGAATGAGACAGGGCGTGCCGAGATCATTGAGAATTGCCACCGCCTCACGCGTCCGCTGTGAATTGTAGCTCGAAATTCCTGCATAGAGCGCGCGACCGGAGCGGACGATATAGTCGAGCGCACCCATTGTCTCTTCGAGCGGTGTTTCCGGGTCGAAACGGTGGGAATAAAAGATATCGACGTAATCGAGACCCATCCGCTTGAGCGATTGATCACAAGACGCCACGAGGTATTTCCGACTGCCCCACTCCCCATATGGGCCGGGCCACATATCATAACCTGCCTTCGACGAGATGATCAGCTCATCGCGAAAGCCAGCAAAATCTTGTTTCAAAATCGCTCCAAACGCCTCTTCTGCGCTACCGGGTGGCGGACCGTAATTATTGGCCAGATCGAAATGCGTTATTCCCAGATCGAAGGCCGTCTGGCACATGTCCCGCTTAATTTCATGCGGGGTGTCTTCGCCGAAATTATGCCAGAGCCCCAAGCTGACAACGGGCAATTTAACACCAGATCGGCCGCAGCGGCGATACACCATGGTATTATAGCGATCTGGATCAGGGGTATATGCTATGGTCATTCTGCGTCCCTTTAGCTTATTTTCGATTTTTAAGGGCAGCTGCCCGTTTGTCCAACCTCACGTCACGCGTTGGCGCCGTTTGTATGTCTCATGATCCCAAGCACGCTCTCGCATGATGCTTTCCAAGCGGTCGACCGCTGCAATAATGTCTCGGTCATCAAGATAAAGCGGTGTAATTCCAAACCTCAGAATATCTGGCGCGCGAAAATCACCGATAACATCAACGGCCGCCAGGGCCTGAATGATTGCGTAGCCTTCAGGATGCGAAAACGAGACTTGGCTTCCCCGTTCAGAGCCCGCGCGCGGTGAAACCAATTCCAATTCTGGAATGTGGCTTTCGACCTGTTGAATGAAAAGATCTGACAAACGCAGACAGGCTGCTCGCACGTCGTTAATGTCAATCTTATTCCAAATGGCGAGCGCTCCTTGCAACGCTGCCATTTGCAAAACTGCGGGTGTGCCAACCCGAAAACGTTCAATTGAACTTGCAGGCCGGTACTCTGGCTCGAAAGCGAACGGATCTGCATGACCAAGCCAGCCGGCCAAAGCCGGGTCGATACGCTCCAAAAGGTCGGGTCGAACACTTATAAAGGCCGGAGCGCCCGGCCCTGCATTTATGTATTTGTAGGTGCAGCCCACAGCGAACTCGCATTCTGAGTTCGCAATTTCAAGAGGAACTGCTCCAGCCGAATGCGCCAAATCCCACAGCATCACCGCGCCGGCTTTCTGCGCGCGCCGCGTGATTGCTTCCAGGTCGTGCATCCGACCGCTACGATAATCGACATGCGTCAGCATCACCACCGCCACGTCCTGATCGATCGCATTAGATACCTCATCAGGCGCCACAAGGCGCAAGCTGTGACCCCGATCCAACTGAGCAATCAGACCTTCCGCCATGTAAAGGTCGCTTGGGAAATTGCCGGTATCTGACAAGATAACTCGCCGATCGGGACGGAGGGACAAGCTAGCTGAAAGAGCCTGATGCACTTTGATTGAGAGCGTGTCGCCAAGAACCGTGCTTCCCGGCGCGGCACCGATCAAACGCTCGATCCCGCGCGCGAGTGTGACCGGTTGAGCCATCCAGTTGTCGTCATTCCAGCCACGGATCAAATGTCCGCCCCATCCCTCAGATACGGTTTTGCCCACTAACTCGCGCGTACCTCGGGGTAACGGGCCAAGCGAATTGCCATCAAGATAGATGACACCTTCGGGCAGTTCGAAAAGGTCCTTTCTTGGCAGCATAGTTTGATCCTGAACTCTGTCTTGGGCCGGCGTTAGGTATATGCCCTCGGCTATCGGCGGGTGTGGGTTGCCGTGAGCAGACCGGCACGTTTCACAAGACTGTCCCAGCGTGACAAAGGCAAGGGAGGGCTCAACAATCGCTGGTGGTCACCGAGCCACAGAACGCGCATCCCTGAGACAACATGACACCAAGGCCTGGCTTGATATTTTCGGGCGATAGTATACTTATGTATACAGCAAGCTGACCCGGCGCGCCAAAAACAGGCTGTGATCCGGCGTTCAAGCTCCCCCAACTTAAGACCGACGGATATAACCATGGGCTTGTACACCGACTATTTGGACGAAATCGAGACGCGCAAAGGCGAAGGTTTGAACCCCAAGCCGATCGATGATGGCGCGCTGACTGCTGAGATTATCGAGCAGATTAAAGACCCGCAGCATGAGCATCGCGCATCGTCGCTGAAGTTCTTCATTTACAACACGCTGCCCGGCACAACGAGTGCGGCCGGTGTCAAAGCGAAGTTCCTCAAAGAGATTGTCCTGGGCACCTATGATGTGCCCGAGATTACGCCCGCTTTCGCCTTTGAGCTGTTGTCGCACATGAAAGGCGGCCCTTCAGTCGAGGCTCTCCTGGATATGGCGCTCGGCGAAAATGTGGAGATCGCGCGCGACGCCGCCGAGGTCCTTAAGACGCAGGTTTTCCTCTACGAGGCGGACACAGATCGCCTCGCCGAAGCGTACAAGGCCGACAATCCGATCGCCGTAGACATCCTGCGAAGCTATGCAGATGCGGAGTTCTTCACCAAGCTCCCGGAGATTGACGAAGAGGTTCAAGTTGTCACTTACATCGCCGCCGAAGGTGATATCTCAACCGACTTGCTGTCGCCGGGCAACCAAGCGCATTCGCGAGCAGACCGCGAATTGCATGGCAAATGCATGATTTCACCTGAGGCACAGGACGAAATCGAAGCCCTCAAGCTCAAGCACCCGGACAAGCAGGTGATGCTGATCGCTGAAAAAGGCACGATGGGCGTCGGGTCTTCGCGTATGTCCGGTGTCAACAACGTGGCCTTGTGGACCGGTAGGCAGGCATCTCCCTATGTGCCCTTCGTCAATATCGCCCCAGTCGTGGCGGGCACGAATGGCATTTCACCTATCTTTCTGACGACCGTGGGTGTGACCGGCGGCATCGGCGTCGACCTGAAAAATTGGGTCAAGAAGGTCGACAGCGACGGAAAGCCGATCCTCAACAATGATGGCAATGCCATTCTCGAAGAGCGTTATTCGGTCGCGACGGGAACGGTCCTGAAGATCAACACCAAAGAGAAAAAGCTCTTTGACGAGGACGATAAAGAGCTGGTGGATATGGCTGACTCGTTCACGCCGCAAAAGCTGGAATTTATGAAAGCGGGCGGCTCCTATGCGATCGTCTTCGGCAAGATGCTTCAAACATTTGCTTGTGAAACACTCGGCGTTCCGCTGAAAAGCGCGTTCGCGCCCTCCAAAGAGATCAGCCATGAAGGCCAGGGTCTCACGGCTGTCGAGAAGATCTTCAACAACAACGCCCGCGGCAGCACGCCTGGCAAGTTGTTGCACGCTGGCTCGGATGTGCGGGTGAAGGTCAATATCGTTGGCTCACAAGACACGACTGGCCTTATGACCAGCCAGGAGCTTGAAGCGATGGCGGCGACGGTTCTGTCTCCGTCCGTGGATGGCGCCTATCAGTCAGGCTGCCACACAGCATCCGTGTGGGACCAAAAGGCCCAAGCGAACACGCCACGCCTGATGGCCTTTATGCATAAATTTGGCCTTGTCACCGCGCGTGATCCTAAAGGCGTCTATCATTCGATGACGGACGTAATCCACAAAGTGCTGAACGATATCACCGTGGATGATTGGGCAATCATTATTGGCGGCGACAGTCATACCAGGATGTCAAAGGGCGTCGCGTTCGGCGCAGACTCTGGAACGGTTGCTCTTGCCCTGGCCACCGGTGAAGCAACTATGCCCATTCCGGACTCGGTGAAAGTGACCTTCACCGGTGAGATGGCGCCCCATATGGATTTCCGGGACGTCGTTCACGCCACCCAAGCGCAAATGTTGGAACAGCATGGCGACAACGTCTTCCAAGGGCGTGTGATCGAAGTGCATATCGGCACACTGTTGGCCGATCAGGCCTTTACCTTCACCGACTGGACCGCCGAAATGAAGGCCAAAGCGTCGATTTGTATTTCAAACGATGAAACGCTGATCGAGTCTTTGGAAATAGCCAAATCTCGTATTCAGATCATGATCGATAAGGGCATGGAGAACGACGCCAAAATGCTCCAAGGTCTGATTGATATTGCAGACAGGCGCATCGCTGAGATCAGATCGGGCGAAAAGCCGGCGCTGGCACCGGATCCGAATGCGAAATACTTCGCCGAGGTTCTCGTCGATCTGTCAAAGATCGATGAGCCAATGATTGCCGACCCCGATGTAAACAATATCGACGTCTCAAAGCGGTACACCCATGACACGATCCGACCGATTTCCTTCTACGGCGCGGAGAAAAAAGTGGATCTCGGATTCGTAGGGTCCTGCATGGTACACAAAGGTGATATCAAGATCGTTGCTCAAATGCTGCGAAATCTCGAAGCGCAATTTGGCGAGGTTAAATTCAAAGCGCCCCTCGTTGTGGCTGCACCAACCTATAACATCATCGATGAATTGAAGGCCGAGGGCGACTGGGAGATTCTGCAAAAGTACTGTGGCTTTGAGTTCGATGACAGAGATCCCAAAGTACAAGCGCGAACTGAATACGAGAATATACTCTATCTCGAACGCCCTGGCTGTAACTTGTGTATGGGCAATCAGGAAAAGGCTGCGAAAGGCGATACGGTACTGGCAACTTCGACCCGGCTTTTTCAAGGGCGAGTGGTCGCGGACTCTGAAACCAAGAAGGGTGAGTCGCTTCTCGGTTCAACACCAGTAGTTGTGCTTTCGGCGATCCTGGGTCGGACCCCAACGATTGAAGAATATAAAGCTTCGGTTGTCGGCATCGATCTGACCAAGTTCGCTCCGCCTCTGACCAAGCCGCTGGACACCCTTTCGGTGCATTTCTAAGCGGCGGATCGGCGTCTCAACGAGGTTGGGGCGCCAGCTCCGGCTGATGATAAGCGTCTGGATATCTCGGATGCGTTGGGCCAAGCGGGACCACGCCGTTCCCAGACCGGCCGAAATATCCCTGTCTACAATGCACTAGTGAGCCGGATTCTGCCACGCCATCAATTGCATAAAAACGACACAGCCAACGCCAAAGGTGCGGAAAATCTAATATGCGCGCCCCGTTCAGTTTCATTCTAACGTAATAAACCGGGTCATGCCTGTAGAGTGTTGGAAAGAGACGTAAATCCGCTTCGGTGAATTGCTCCCCAAGAAGGAACGGGCGCCCATCTGATAGTCGAGACTCAAGCGTCTCTAACGCTTCAAAATAGGCTTTGAAAGCAGCTTCATAAACTGCTTGATCAGACGAAAAACCGGCTTTGTAGGCGCCGTTATTGATTGCCGTATAGATAAGCGCGTTGAGCTTACAAATTTCATCAAGGAGGTCGGCCGGTCGTAGATCAGGACGATCCGGTCGATTACTACCAAGCTCTCGCGCGAATGTGTTGAGCATCCTCAAAATTTCAGCGCTCTCATTGCTGACAATTCGTTTGGTACGTTTGTCAAAGAGGACTGGAACCGATTTTTCGTTCGATTCTTCCCTCAGATAGATCTCTTTGACCATTCGTAAATTCTGACCGGTGCCAGTTTCCAAAGTGCATTCCGGCAGAATTCCACCCGTCAAGGACGCCACGCGATTGGGCGAAAACTCCCAAAGATTGGGCCCTGCCGGATCTCCGTCTGAGGTACGATTAGGAAACGCGACGTCCAGCGAGATGCTGCCTTTCAGGCCTAGAATGTTGCGCGCAAGGGTCACCCGATGACACCAGGGACAGTTCAGCGCCACGAGTAAGTGGTATCGACCTGCCGCTGGCGGAAAATCACGGTCGCCGATGGCGTAGCGGAACCCGCTTACACCGCGTACAAATTCGCCGCTGGCTCGTCGACGATCAGCGTTTATTTGGTCTTCTTGTGTGGACCTATCAATAGCCATGATCCGAGTTGTTTCTTGCGCGTGTCGTAACTGGCAACGGGTGTCATGCCCAAAGTCGTAGCAATACGTGCGCCGCATGGAAAGGCGAGGCTTGCCAATGCATCCATCATCGGCCGATTTGCCTCCTTGAACAAGGGGCCCTTCACGAACGAAGCTCGAACATCGGTCGCGCGGGATGCGTCCAGAATGCAGTAATTTTCACATGTGGGCACGTTTCGTTGAGGCCGTCTGACACCGCATCAAGTGCCGAGCGACCAATTTGACGGATCAAACACCATCCCAGATGCGTTATAGTCAAGACGAGAATCATGGGGGTTCTGCCAAAAATGCTGAGTCTTCGCGCCCTTGGTCTTTTGGTGCTTACCAATTTGGTCGTCCTTCCAATTTGGGCCCAAGAACGGTCTGTTCAGCCCCTAGTTGCGGCGGTTTTAGATGTGCCGCCGTTCTCATTTCGAGACGAAAACGGCGCGTTTTCTGGCTTTATAGTCGATCTGGCTGTGATGATCGGCGATGAGATCGGTATCCCAATTGAATTTCTTGAGGTGTCGGATGCGCAAGAATTTATCCAAGCGCAGGCATCTGGGCGCACACAGATTATCGCCGGCGTCGTGGTGCTTCCTGACTTGGCGCCAACGAATATGTTCTCGGACACTATTGTCACAGAGCAGCTTTTGCCCGCCGTTCTGTTCGACGAAGGTGCGCCTCTCACATCCGCAGGCATCATCGATCAGCGGCTCGCTATTGCGCCACCAGCGCTAGGATCAAACGCGCCTATACTGGACGACAACATTGCCGTTGAATTCGATACCCCTCACTCTGCGCTTATGTCCCTTCTTCTTGGGAGTGTTGACGGCGTCCTGTTGCCGACGGCGGTCGTCCAACAAATTGCCCGAAAGGCTGGAATTGATCACCGTATCAACTTTGTCGGGCCTCCGCTGGACGAGGTCACGCGCCATGTTGCATTGCACGAGAGTCGACAGGATCTCATCGGCCCGATTAATGCAGCACTTGCAAACATCGAATCCGACGGGCGGCTTGAGAGTTTGCGTCAGCGTTACGGTCTGGTTGTGCCAAGACCACCGCCGGATACTCTCCGTATAGGAATAACACATCTGCCGCCGCTCATTATTATTCCCGAAGAGGCAGAGCCCACTGGCTTTAACGTTGATGTGACAAGGGCCTTGGCTGATCGTGCAGGCATAAACATCGAATTTGTGCCGCTGTCGCTGGCAGACTGGGTTCAAGGTCCCTCAGCGAACGAACTGGACGCTGTTGCAGGTCTTGTGGTCACCGAGGAGCGGCTCGACCGAATGGACTTCTCCTATCCGATCATGGAGCGCAACGTGGCGCTCGTTCTGTATGCCGACAGTGAGCCGGATACTGTAAATATGAATGGTCTGGTCGGTCGACGTGTCGGTGTTATCGAAGGATCTATCTTTGATATTATCCTGTCTAGATACGACGAAATAACTCCAGTACGGTATGCAACCTACGACGATTTGTTCATTGCGCAAAGTATGCGCGACATTGATGCAGCCATTGGAGCTCCGCATTCTGCGGAGGAAACGATCGAGCGATTGGATGTCGAAGATAGTTTGAGAATTCATATACTTGATGATCTCAAAATTGAGACAAGCATTGCCCTACGCCCTGGCCTGGGTGCCCTGCGTGAGCGCCTGAATGCGGTTACTGTTGGCTATTTGGTTACCGAAGAATACAAGGCTATTCGGCTCTCATATTTTGGTGAGCAGGTATTTTGGACGCAGGGTCGCGTAGACCTTTTAATCCGTGTGACGGTCGCTTTGTTAATTCTGCTACTTGCTGCCCTTTTCAGGCAGCGACAGAGTCAAAGAAGGCGTGAGTTAAACCGTCAAGTCGAACACAATTTTACTCTGCAGCAGTTAGTGAATGATCTAGAAATTTCCAACCGCGAGCAAGCTGAATTCACATACGCAATTTCGCATGATCTTAAGGCACCGACAAATACAATGGGGCTTTTGATTGATGAGCTGGAAGAAGATCTCAAAGCGAGCGCTGAAGATGAAGACTTAATCAATGACATGCGGGCGACGAACCGACGAATGTCGGTCCTGATTACAGATGTTTTAGACTACTCTCAAATTGTAGATGGGGAGTTCTCAACCGAAACGTTGGACCTCAATGAGATTGTCGATGAGATTATTGCAGATCTTGCCGCTCAAATAAAACAATCGAATGCTACGGTTCGGCGTAGTGATCTTCCCACCATTGATGGAAACGCTTCACAGATTCGTATACTATTTCAAAATCTGATCTCAAACGGCATAAAGTTTCACCAGCCTGGACAAGCCCCTTTGGTAGAAATAGTGTCGCGCGGATCATCATTAATGGTCACCGACAATGGTATCGGTATACCTGAAGAGAAGCAGGACTTGATATTTGGCCTGTTCAAGCGTCTGCATCTAACGACCGAGTATGAGGGCACCGGTCTTGGACTTACGATTTGTCGGCGCATTATGGCCAATCACTTCGGAGCGATCCAGTGTCGTTCACGGCTTGGCGACGGCACAACTTTTGAGCTGCACTTTGACGGAATACCAAAACCATGAAGAGAATCGGCACTGCAATCCTGATAGATGATAATCCAATTGACCAACGACTGTACAAAAAGATCTTGATGCGCTCAGATCTTGTAGGTGAAGTAATCACCTTTTCTTTGGCTGGTCCTGCATTGGATTTCTTACGCGAAAATCGCTCTCAGAAGATCGACGTGATATTTTTAGATATTAATATGCCGATGATGGATGGGTTTGAATTTTTAGACGCCGCGACAGAGGAGTTCAAAGACGGCTTTACTGAAATTGTTGTTGCGATGTTAACCACTTCACTTAATCCAGTGGATAAGGAGCGGGCACGAAAGTTCGATGTTGTTCGTGAATACATCACCAAACCTTTGACCAAGCAGCACATTCAAGACGTCGTTGCGTTTTTGAGTTAGCATGTGTTGAAGGGCTTGCTTTTGACGCCTTTTTACCGTCCCGTAAGCCGTGCGGATACATTTGGCTCAACGTCCTTGAGAATTTAGCCGAACTTAGATGACGATCGCGCCCGCACCACAATTGATTTTGCCGAGCACGGGTTTCAGTAAGGCGTTTCATCGTCCATTTCGCTATCAATTGTGCCGCCGCAGAAGTTGCCTGGTGATCTTGTCTGATCCGGTTCCGCCGAGAAATTTGTGCGCTTTTGCGCTGCCCGACAGCGTGTCATCGCCCGTGAAAGCGTAGATGGAGAGCCGGGCGGCATCGGCAACCACGCCATAGTCATGAACGGCGAGCGCCAGCACTTTGGTTTCAGGGAAGGTCAGCGCGACTGAATCGATAGTAAGACGAATGTCTCCGGAGTCGCCCAGCCGAAATCTCAGCCCCTTTGGGCGGTCAGGCGTGTTGACCCTGTCATTGTCTGTGGTCCTATAGCGCAGCTGGGATGCGTGAACTAATCGTTGCTTAGTTATGTAAGGGAATGGTCAGTAAGGCACTGTAATATTGAGATAATGGCACCAGTTTGGGCAGGCTGTAGCTGCTCAAATACAAGAGCGAATACCGGCGCGTTTGTGATTTTCTGGACCGCGTCGTTAAAGCATTTTCACGATCAGATCCCTTGACCCGGAAGGTTTGCGAGCAGACGCTCGTCCTCGAGTAAGATCGCCTGATTCCGCAGGCTCCAACTCGGGGAGGAAAAACTATGAACGTGCATCCAGACAAGACCTTTTACCCATCGCCTAAGGACGCGATCGAGGCGCCGGCTGAAACGCTTGCCTTTACGCTGATGCTTTCGCCGGATTTTTCGCAGCCCGACGGCTTGGCAATCGTAGATGTGGACCCGTCCTCAAAAACCTATGGCCAGATCATCCACCAGGTAATAGTCCCGAACAAAGGCGATGAATTTCACCACTTTGGCTGGAACGCGTGCTCTGCGTCGCTGTCGCCGCTGTCTGGCCACGCCTTTGTGGAGCGCCGTTATCTGATCGTTCCGGGAATTCGGTCCTCGCGTATCTATGTCTTTGACGTGAAAGAGCCCCTGAAAGCCAAGATCCACAAGATCATCGAGCCAGAAGAGGTTTTTGAAAAGACCGGCTACTCCCGACCCCACACGATCCATTGCGGTCCTGAAGGCATCTATGTTTCCACGCTGGGTGGCGGTGGCGAAGATGGAACGGACGGACCTCCGGGCATCTTCATTCTCGATTGCGAGACCTTCGACATAATTGGCCGCTACGAGATTGACCGCGGCGTGCAGTCAAAGCACTATGATTTCTGGTGGAACCTGCCGCGTGATTACATGGTAAGCTCCGAATGGGGTCTGCCGCCGCAGTTCGAAAATGGCGTAGTGCCGGAGGATCTGCTGTCGAACAAGTATGGCCATGTCATCCATTTCTGGGACCTGCGCGCGCGTAAGGTTAAACAGACCATCGATCTGGGTGAGCAGTACCAAATGGCCCTGGAAATCCGCCCTGCCCATGATCCGGTCAAAACTCACGGTTTTGTTGGCGTAGTGGTCGATACGACCAATCTGGAAGGCGCAATCTTCACCTGGTGGCAAAAGGAAGACGGGACATTCGAGGCCAAGAAAACCATCACGATTCCGCCGCAAGCGGCTGATGCTGATGACCTGCCTGAGCTGTTGAAAGGCTTTGGCGCGGTGCCGGCCCTAGTGACCGATATAGATCTTAGCCTCGACGACAAATACCTCTATGTGAGCTGTTGGGGCCAGGGCGAGATGCATCAATACGATGTCTCAGACCCGATGAACCCAGTCCTTGCCAACAAGATCGAGATCGGCGGTATCGTCAAAAAGGCCCACCATCCCAATGGCAAAGAGTTTGGTTATGGGCCGCAGATGGTTGAGATCAGCCGAGACGGCAAACGCGTCTATTGGACAAACTCGCTCTACTCGACCTGGGATGACCAATTCTATCCCGGCGATCGCGGTGCTGCGATGGTCATGGCAAATGTGGGTGAGGATGGCGCTTTTGCGTTGGACCCTGACTTTTGGGTGGAGTTTCCGGAAGGCTACAGATCGCACCAGATCCGTCTTGAGGGCGGCGACTGTTCCACCGACAGTTTCTGCTATCCCAGCGTCTAGATGGAGGTTTTGGGAACGACGGCGGGGCTTTGGCTCGCCGTCGTGATCTCTGGTCTCTACCATGGCTTGAACCCCGGAATGGGTTGGCCGCTCGCCGTTTCGGCGGCCCTTTTTGAACGCCGGTCTTCGGCGCTCTGGCGTGCCATGGGCTTGTTGAGCGTGGGACATTTTCTGGCCATGGTCGGGATCTTGCTGCCTTTCGCGGTGATGTTCTTGCTCGTGCAATACCAGCAAGAGATCCAGATCGGCGCGGCGTGCCTCGTCATAGCGATGGGTTTGCTTTTGCTGTGGTACCGTAAACACCCTCGCTTTTTATCACGGGTGAAGCCCTCGCAATTGGCGCTTTGGTCCTTTCTTGTCGCGCTGGCGCACGGGGCTGGTCTGATGCTCGTTCCGATTTTTCTCGGGCTTTGTGGCTTGGATGAGCTGGACCTTGGCCATCGAGCTGCATTGGACCTGATGGGCGCCAATGTCGCCATGGCGGTGATCGTCGGTTTAATGCATACCTTTGCGATGATTGGCTCGGGTGGTCTGTTGGCTTGGGCCGTTCACCGGTATTTCGGCCTGCAGGTCTTGCGCGCTACCTGGTTCAACCTCGATGTCGTCTGGGCCGTGAGCCTGATTTGCGTGGGGGGCTTGGGCCTTTGGGGTAGCCTTGCGTTATAAACGCACAAAGCGGTTTCGGCCTTTGACCCGAGGAAGGCCGCACGCTGATTGGGCATCCGAAATCCCATGAGCCGTTGCGTCCGCTTTCGACGTCGTTACCTTGGTCTCATAGTCTAATTAGAGTAGGCAAGAATGAACCGGTTTTCAGCAAATCTTGGCTTTCTTTGGACCGACAGAGATCTCCCTGAGGCGATTCATGCAGCCGCCGATGCCGGGTTTGATGCAGTGGAATTCCACTGGCCCTATGACGTCCCGCCAAATGCCGTGCGCGCCGCACTGGAGGTCAAAGGGCTGCCGCTTATGGGCCTGAACACAAGGCGCGGCGATTTGGCGGCTGGCGAAAACGGCCTGACCGCACTGCCGGGGCGCCAGGCCGAAGCCCGAGCGGCCATTGATGAAGCGTTGGCCTACAGCTCGGAGGTCGGTGCAGCTTCCGTGCACGTTATGGCTGGATTTGCGAAAGGGCCCGAAGCCGAGAAAGCCTATGTCGATGGGTTGTGCTACGCTTGTGACGAGGCAAATAAAATGGGCAAGACAATCTTGATCGAGCCTCTGAATCGACATGATGCACCGGGTTATTTTCTCGAAACGACAGACCAAGCTGCTGAATTGATCGCCTCGATCGTCGCACCCAACCTCAAGCTCATGTTCGACTGCTACCATGTGGGTCGAACAGAGGGTGACATCACGACCCGGCTCGAGGCGCTTTTGCCCGTCATCGGGCATATCCAAATCGCGCGCGTACCAGATCGGGGGCCGCCGCAAGGGGGAGAGGTCAACTATGCCTACATTTTCGAAGTCTTACAGGGATTGGGCTGGAGCAAACCTATTGGCGCGGAATACAAACCGGAAGGCGCGACTGATGAAAGTCTGGATTGGCTAAATCTCTTTCGCGCTGTTTGAGTGGTCGGGAACCTGTGAGAGGAATTAAGCAAACCGGACATACGAAACCCATTTAATGACGCGCAGTGCACTAATTTATAGATCCGTTAAGAATAGGCGATGCAATTTAAAATGAGCGTATCGCGCCACTCAAATCCAGGAACTAGGGACGAATTCCCCCATCGGCATTTGGGTTGGTGGTGATCGAACCAGAAAAAGGGTCGCAAGGCAACTCAGACGTAGGAAGCGGGGCGGAACGCTGTATGTTCGAAGTACCAATGCCATGCTATTGATGTTTTGAAGGGCACAAAGAGCGATGCTTAGCTTTGCACGCAGTCCAGAGCTACAAGTTTCTCCTCTTTTTTAGTCACGGTGTTCTTTCTGTTTTTGCTGTCTGCTTGCGAGATCAACGGGCGAGAGCCTGCCGTTGTTCGTTTGCGTACGCTTCGGATTATTGAAAATCTCACGCTACTTAAGATCGTCCTGCCTTGCTACGTTGCGTGTCAAGAATGTCCGTCGGCGGATGCTCTCGTGCTTTAGCAGCTAGAAGAAGCTCTCGGCGGCGGCATTGTCCGCTGCCCGGGAGACACGCAGCGCATATGCCCGGCAGATTTAAGAGCACATCTGCATCATCTGGCCCTTTCAAACAGGAATTTTCGGAAAACCCTCGATATCAAAAGCAGCGATCAATTTGCCTTTTCGATGCGCTTGACATTCGCCACACTAGGATGATCGCCTTCGCTAACAAGCTGCAAAAATAATTCATAAGTGCTGAATTTTTCAGAAACTTAGTATTGCATGAGCTCAGTCCTGCCCGCGCTAATATCCGGATTACGTTGGGTCAAGTTTCCGCATTAAAGTCTCCAAGATTACTGTTGCCACCTTCTTTTAGGACCTGTTTGGATTATTCAAGGATAAGCGCTTCGCTTACTTCAGTGTCCGCGTTCAGGTCCATTGTATCGGCTCCGCCTGACATGTCTTCGCCCGACGCGGTCTTGGTAGAAAAGCGCGCTACCGTATTTCATTCTCAAGAATGAGGCCCCGGGCATATGTATAGAACATGTCCCTGGTCATCCATGCCGACCTGTTATCATTGAGCGGCGAATGGGCATGCCAAACTACCCATCGGTTGTCTTCGAGGGCGCGGACGATTTCAAAATCACGCTTCGGGTTGCCTTCAACAATGAGCTCAAAGAACTCTAGAAAACCCTTAGCCGCGTCACCGACGCCGGTAGAATGCTTGGTTTACCGATGACCGTTGTGTTTTTGGACCGTCTCGCCGGCATTGCCGCTGGCGAGCCCATCAAGCTAGGTGCGCTGAACACAACCCAGCCCCTTTTAATCACTGTTCTCCTCTTTTCGTATGCGCTTTTAATTGTATCAGCGCCGGTGTTCCGGGCTGTGGAAATCCGTATGGCAGCCCGCGTCCCAGACGTCCGGCTGGTTGCCATGGGCCGGAAAGCCGCCCGAATCTTTCAGCCACCGGGCCACATGCAGAGTATTCCACACAAGGAACGTGGTGTTGCGATTGGTGAAGTCGTTTTCTGGCCCGCCTGATCCCGCGTCCATGTAGGACGGTCCGGGACCTGCTTCGCCCATCCAACCGGCATCAGCCTGGGGCGGCACAGTGTAGCCGATATGCGAGAGCGAGAAGAGCACGTTCATTGCGCAATGCTTCACGCCGTCCTCGTTGCCGGTGATGAGAACAGCACCGGTCTTGCCGTAGTCGCGATACTGGCCCTTATCGTTGAACTGGTGCGTATAGCCGTACATCCGTTCCAGGACGCGGTTGCAGACCGAGCTTTTTTCCCCGAGCCAGACAGAAGTGCCGATGATCAGGATATCACAAGCGTCGATCTTCGCCTGGATGCTGGGCCAATCATCGCGCTCATACCCATCTTTACCGGTGTAATCCCGGCCAAGGCCCGCAGGGATTTCAAAATCCACCGGGCGAAGGATCTCTGTTTTGACGCCGTTGGCCTGGTAGATCCCCTCGGCGATGCGCAACAAACCCTCGGTATGGGACATGTTTGGCGAACGCGTCAGGGTGCAGTTCAACATCAAAGCGCTTAGATCGTCATACTGTGCGGGCGGTGAGTGACGTTGTGCGTCGGTGATTGTCTTGAGCTGTTCGGTCATTGCGGTCTCCCTCGCGTTGGCATTTTCTTTGAAGGTGTTTGGGCCTAGGCGCTGCTGAGTTCGGCGAAAAAGTCAGGCCAGGATCGATGCGGTCGCCCGGCGGCAGCTTCGAAATCACTTGGCGCGTCAAAAACGCCCGAACGGATTCCCTCGTAGATGCCCGCGATGATCGTTCCCATCTGATCCCCGAGCGCGGCTTGGCGGTCCGCCCGGTACGCGTCGACCGACATCGCGCGATAGATCAGCTCAGTGCCAAAGGCTGCGTTGAGGTACTCCGCAAGCTCAGCCTGGGTCAGTGGGTCTCCGTGCAATTTGTAGGTTCGGCCATCGAGATGGGGATCCAGTGCCATGGCCGCATAGGCTGCAGCAAGCTCTGCGCGCGTGGTGTAGGCACAGCGCCCGTCACCGGCCGAATTGGCGATCTCTCCGGCCTGGATGTAGCTGTCGATATAGTCGATGTCGGGTTCGATATAGATGCCGTTGCGACCTATGCTCCACTCAAATCCGAGCGCTTTGATGTCCGCTTCGGTCTGGCGATTGCTTTGGATGACGGGCGAAAAGGCCGTCCCTTGTTCAGCACCTTGAACGCTCGTATAAATGATACGTCGCACACCCGCCTGCATGGCGGCCCTCAGGGCGGATCGGTGTTGTTCGGCCCGTTCGTCGGGTGGCGTGTTGAGCGACACCATGACGAGCGTTTCAATGCCGGATAAAGACCGGGCCAGCGTTGCCTGATTGGAGTATTCTCCGGGCCGCACCTCCAGCCCATCGATCCGCACCTTCTCCGGCGTTCGTGCGAGGCCAACGATCTGGGCCTGCCCCGTGGCCATTAGCCTTTGGACGATCTGCGCCCCAAGCTGACCGGAAACGGCCGATACGGCGATGGACATTGGTTGCTCCATCATCCGCGCCTCAGACCGGCTTTCGCCACACTAGGATGATCGCCAGTGCGCCCATGATTGCGAAAACCAGGCCCGCGATGGCGGCAACTCGGAAATCTGGCCCGCCAAGGAGCCCCATAAGAACCGCGTCATGGACATTCATGAAGGCCATGCCAAAACCACCGATCATCACAAGATGCCGCAGGCCCGTCACCGCGCCGATCAAGGCTATAAGGATCACGGTCAACTGACGGCCGAGAAAGGCGCCGGCGGTCTCGCCCAGCCCAAGGGCCTGGCCGCTGAGGTTGATCAGACCGGGGTTCGACGTCGGATTGCCGTAGGCCGGTATCGTTGCTGCTAGCATCACCAGAGCCATCAAGCCGATGAGGATGCGTGCGGCGAGGTAGTCTTTTGTAAGCATGGGTAACGGTCCAAAAAATACTTGGGTTACGAAAGCTTGCTCGTGGCGGCCGATGAAACTGGCCATCGGCCGCCCTTGTCCAAGCGTGCGGAGGGCCAGTTAAGCGCGGGCGTGGTATGCTTGGCTGAGAGCGAAGCTGTCTTCGAACCAGTGCCATAGCACCACTTGGCCATCGCGCACTTTGGCGCGCAGGGCGAAGCTGAACTCGCCGATCTCTTGGCCCGATGCTGTGGTTATGCCGTTCATCCGGCCGAAGACGGCGACTGTGTCGCCCGAGGCGAAGGCGTCTGTGTTCTCCCAAAGGGTCGTTTGTAGGCCTGCACCAAAGACACCCAGAAACTCAAAGATGGCGTCCTTGCCGACCGTGTCGCCTCGGATCCACGGCACCGTCATGTCGCCCTCGTTATGCCAAACCATATCATCGGCCATCAGCGGCGACATCGCGTCCGGGCCCTCCCCCATCGCCGCCATGAATGCCATGACCGTGTCAAACGAGGCTTGCGAAATTTCATCCATTGTTTGTGCTCCTACTTTTTGCGCCAGGATTGATGCGAGCGCGCCCGCGATTGATGTTTTCAGAAGTGTTCTGCGGTCCATGCCGGGCCTCCTTTGCGGCTCGCGCCGCGGTTTAGAATTTGCCAGATTGATTGTTCGGGGCATCGGGGTCGGGCATCGGTGCGATGACGTCCCAGTGCTCAACAATCAGGCCGTCCTCCAGGCGGAAAAGGTCGTAAAAGGCCTGGGGTTCGCCACCGAATGAGCCCTCGGACATCGACAAAACGAAATTGCCCTCGGCGATCACCATGTGGACCTCGTTGTAGTCCATAGTGATGCCCTGCGCGGCCATTTCGCCCATGAAGGCGCCAAAGCCCTCAAGCCCGTCAGCGACGTCAGGGTTGTGTTGAAGGTAAGTGACCGGGCTGATGTAGTCGGTGATATCGACGTCCTCGTGCCGGATCATTGAGCGCTCCAGAAAGTCTTCCACCAGCGCGCGATTGGCCTCGGTCTGATCGAGATCCGTGATCTCGGTCGCGCCATCGATCTGAGTACGACCCGATGGGTTCGGCGCGGCTTCGGGGATCAAATTGTCCCAGTGTTCGACGATCATGCCGTTTTCCACGCGGAAGACATCGAAACCGATGGTCGCCGTCGGGCCGAACCCCTCATAGCGGGCGTGAATGGCCACGAGGTCATCGTCGGCGATAACGCGCACATATTCGGCGTTAAAGCCTGGCGTATTCGCCAAGAAATTGACGACGCCGCGCTGGCCCTCGATGCCATCGGGAAAGTCGGGATTATGCTGGATATAGTCCTCGGCGAAATACTGATCGACGGCGTCGGCATTGCCCGCGAGCAATGTGGCCTCAAGCGCTTCAAGCACCAAGGCCCGGCTTGCATCGCTATCGGCCAGCGCCGCAAAAGGCAGCGTCGCAATGGCGGCTGAGGTGAGGATCGTTCTTAGGGACATGTTGTTCTCCTTGTCTTGAGCATTGATCGTTCGGACAGGCCAACCGAGTTATGCGGGGCTCCATTCCAGGTGCGGGTTTTCCCGGAACGCAAAGCGCTCCAGATGTCGGCTCATGACGTCGACGACCGTGTCGAGCGCCTGTTTGTCCTGCGCCTGAGCGATCAGTTCGATCTCGGTCGCATTGGCGCGCATGTCGCAGCGGCCAAAATCGAAGAGGATGCACGCGTTATTGGCGTTGCAGGTGGTCTGCACTTTGCGTCCGAAATGGTGGCAAAGACTGCTCAGGTAGCGGGTGCCTTGCTCGGTCTTGAATGTGGCGGCGGCTCTCATCTGGTCTGTCCAACTGTTTGGTGAAACCAGCTTATTCCCCGGGCCACTCGGGGATTATCGCCTCTTTTCAAGTTTGACTGATCGGCCTGGCCGAGCAATCGACGGCGCAGCCTAGGGCCGCGCCGTGAGCGGGACGATGATCTCATCAATCTGGCGTGTCTCGGTTTCCAAGGTATGGTCGAGCGTGTCGCGAAAGTTGTTTCCGGCCACGTCCTCCAGGCGCGCATCGACGACCAAGTGCAGCCTCTCTGCGCTCCAGGGTTGGCTAGGTGCGAATCGCCAGGACTGCTCATCGTCGCCGAGAGAAGCCACGCCCTCAATCAAGGTACCTGTCGTGGCCTCAACGATGGTGATGCTGCTCAGCGTTTGGAAACGGTCAAAGGGGCGATCGAAGGTGATTGAGATCGGCTCTCGCGTGCCAATTTCATAGGTTGAGATCTCCCACGCCTGCGCGCTGGGTAGGTTGCGCAGTGCTGCGCCCACGCTGAAGGGGCGTTCGAAACCGGGCGCCACCGCCAATCCGTTGGCCGCCGGCCAGCCAGGATCAACGACAATTAAATAGCTCTGCTCCTCTTCCAAGGCCGGGCCGAGAGTGAGGTTTTGAGCCACACCGCGTTTGATGCGGCCAGGATCCATCAAGAGGGTCAGGGTGGTGCGATCCGCGTCCCATAGCTCCTGGGTAAAGCTCATAAATGCCTGGTCGTCGGTGCGCCCCTGGGCATCCACCAGGTTAATGAACTCCTCCGCCCGGTGGGGCATCATCGGCACCGAGAATTCAATGTAAAACCTAAGGGTGTTTTCAGGCAGGGATGGCCCGCTGGGGTAGATGGCAAGAACCTCCGGCGGCGCGACCGTCGTGGCTGATCCCACCACGAATTCGGCAAGCTCTCCCTGCCAAGTGGCTACGGTATAGGGGTAGCCCTCGAGAAAATCGAAGGCCGGCTCAAAGCTGATGACGCCATCCGTCACAGAATACCGACCGGCGATCGGCGATTGACCTGCGCAACACTCTGCGGCAGCGCCCACGTAAACCCGCAGGATGTCTTCGGGAGAGAGGTCCGTAGACCCCTCTCCAACCGTGAGTGTGATCGCGGACGCAGCCGACTCTGGAAGGGTGAGCACGGCCTCATCGGCCAGGGCGGCGGTCGCGAAAAACGCCGCCCAAAGCAAGAGGATCTGCGGGCTGCGTTTCATGGCACCCTTGGCTCCGACGCCTATTGCTCGGCCCAGTATTGCGGGAAATCGAACTCCGCGACCAAGTTGTGCAGCCGGTTCGGAAAACCGTTGAAGTTGGAGTCCATATTCAGATTGCCGGTATAAAGGTCACGCGTCAGAGACACGAAAAGCTGATCGCCAAGCGGGGCAATTTGCAGCGACATGCCATCGAACATGATGGAGGTTCCGAATTCACCGACCGGCATCAAAGGCGACATGTCGGATTGGCCGCCGCGCGGGAAATCATCCGGGCCCCAGACCGTCGCATCGGCAAAGCCGGACACCGGAAAGACATGGGGCTGTCGGCTGTTGTTGGTCAGAAACAGCATCTCTTCGCCGCCGAGGTTGAACTCCACCATGTCAAGCGGTTGGCCGTTGCCGTAATCCATAATCGTGCGGGCCGAAATTTCAGCGCCATCCACGATCTCTTCGAGGTCGATAAGCACAATCGGGCTGCAAGTATAGGCAGCGATAAGCTGTGTGCGGCCATCGACCTCTTGGATCGACATCGCGCGGATCGGCGCGCGGGTTTCGTACTGATCGTGTGAGATATGATACATCTCGACACTCGCCATCGATTGCGCGCCTGTGAACGGGTAAGGCATGCGACGCAAGGTTGACAGGAAGTTGTCGAACGCCACGCCCGAGACAAAAAGCTCCCCTTCGTGGAACTCGATATCCATAATGGCCAGCGAGCTCAGTCGGATCTCTCCCTTGGCGGCGTCACGGGTAAGCGGCGGCATCTGCCCCAAGCCCCGGGGCCGGAATGTGGTTTCCTGGTCTGGGAAATTGTCGAGCGCTTGGCGCTGCACTTCGAAAGTCGACAGATCCAGCACTTCGATGGCCCCTGCCTGCGTGATGCGGATGATTGCCGGGGCGGACTCAAAATTAGCGATCCGCGAAACCGAGATCATGATGTCCGCCGATATGGGATGGACCGCCATATCGTTGATCGCCAAGGCACTGCTTGGGATGCCAAGAACATCGGCAAGCCTGACATCAATGTCGCCAATATTGACTGGCACGACCTGCTCGGGCGCGGTCGCTTCTGACATATCGAACGCGTAGATCGCACCTTGGTGATTGTCGCCCACAAAGAGCGTGCCTTCGTCCGAAAACTCAAGGGCACCAGCGAATTCAAGCTCTTGGGCAGCCGCGGCACCGGCCAAGGCGAAACCCATTGCTGCCGATACGGCGGCGCTCGCGGTGGTTTGTAGACATTTCATGGTCGTTCTCCCTCTCATGGTTGATTGGCTGGCCGGTCCCTCTCGGCCGATATGGCAAAGTGCGCGCGGCGCGGGACAGCGATGGCGTCTGTGATCAGCAGCCTATTCAGAATGTAACTCTTCGACTATTTATCAAAATCCGAGGAGTTAATTTGGTGAGGCCGAACAATGATCGATCATCTCAGGCAGATGGCCGTCTTCGCCCGCGTGGTCGATGAAGGCTCTTTCCGGGCGGCCGCCAAAGAAGTTGGGCTCTCACCGTCTCGGGTAAGCGAAACCGTGTCTGAGCTTGAAGACTATTTGGGCGTGACACTTCTTTACAG
>JBCBXA010000028.1:0-29970 GCA_039816825.1 Pseudomonadota bacterium
CACCAGATTGAGAAAAACCTGAACCAGTTGGTCCTTATTGGCGCGCACCATGGGAAGCGAGGGATCGTAGCTCTCTTTGATGCGGATATGGCTTGCAAAGCCCGCCTGCGCGGACATCTTGGCCGTCTCGAGAGCCGCATGAATATTCACCGGCTCCATGGCGGGAGGCCGCTCGTCGGAGAAGACCTCCATACGGTCAACCAGGGCAACGATACGGTCTGTCTCAGCCTGGATAAGGCCGGTGAGCGCCCGGTCGTCCTCTTCCTCAATCGCACTTTCAAGAAGCTGAGCCGCACCGCGTATGCCCGCAAGCGGGTTCTTGATCTCGTGGGCCAGCATGGACGCCAGACCTGTCACGGTGCGCGCGGCACCACGATGATTGAGCTGACGGTCGATTTTCTCGGCCATCGAGCGCTCTTCCAGAAATAGCAGTGTCATCGGCTTGTCGTCGGCGCCACCCACCGGAGCGGCATAAACGTCGATCTGCACATTGTCGCCGATGCGCGGGCTGGAAAGGTCGACACGGCGCTCTGCCACCGAGACATTTGTCTCGGCAACTTGCTTGAGCAGCGCAATCAATGGGCTGTCGAACGGCAGAATCGAGGGCAGCCCGTTCTTTCGGAGCATCTTCTGCGATGTCATGAAGAACTGCTCTGCCGCAGCGTTGCAGCGCAAAACCTCATTGTCAGCACCGACCATCAGAACCGGATGGGGCAGCGCCTCAACCAGGAGCACATCCATCATATTGCGGCCTGCCCTGGCCTCGATGTCAGCCGGGCTCATGCTGCTTTCCTCTGGCTGCCGCGGGCAAAGAGTGCCTTCACTGCATCGAGCACATCAGAGGGCTCCTCGGATCTCATCAACCGTAGCCGATCCTGGGGCGCCACTTCTCTACCGCTGGCTTGCAGGTACCAATCCAGGTGCTTTCGCGCCTGCCTTACCCCCAATGCCACGCCATAATGTGAAAGCATCGCTTCGTAGTGAACGCAGATGGTATCGACCAATTGGGTCCCATGAGGCGCATCTTCGTAAGAGCCGGTTTTCAGATAACTGGCCGTCTGGCCCACCACCCAAGGCGCACCATAGGCACCTCGTCCGATCATGACGGCGTCCGCTCCCGAGGCTTTGAGCATATCGGGGGCAGCTTCCGGGGTCGTCAGATCGCCATTTGCCACCAGAGGCAGCGAGACAGCATCACGGACTGCATGGATGGCAGCCCAGTCTGCCTTGCCTTTGTAGAACTGGTTGCGCGTACGGCCGTGCACCGTGACAAGACGCACACCCTCGCTTTCCGCTATGCGGGCAAGCTCCGGTGCATTGATGGTCTCGCGGTCCCATCCAAGACGCATCTTCAGTGTCACCGGTACTCGGGTCGCGCCCACTGTTGCGGTGATGAGTTGCTTTGCCAGATCGAGGTCCCGCATCAGCGCCGAGCCGGACAGGCCGCTGACAACTTTTTTGGCAGGGCACCCCACATTGATGTCGATAATGGCGGCGCCGGACTGCTCTGCCAGTCTGGCAGCTTCTGCCATCCATCTGGGCTGCCGCCCTGCCAGTTGCACAACCGGCACTTCAATACCCTCGGATTCGGCTTTCAGGCGCATCTCTTCATGGCCGACCACGAACGCCTCGCTGGCAACCATTTCCGACACGACCAGACCAGCGCCAAAAGACGCAGCGACGCGCCGAAACGGAACGTCTGTGACACCGGACATGGGTGCCAGCACGGCTCTACCCGTAAAGCCCAAATGCTTGAGCGCTTCCGGCATGTGCTCGAATGTGGCCACATCGACTCCGTCACTAGATGCCGCATTATGAGGCATTCATGAACCATGCACAATAATTAATCTTTGAAGTGCGTGTTTGCCACAGATGCTTGCCCAGTGTGCATTGCAAGTGCAGGAAGCGCCCATGAAGCCACCGTCTCCATCAATCAGCAATCCACCAACGAGAGTCGCCGTTGTGGCTGTGGCCGCTGGCCGTGGCTCCAGAGCCAGTGACTTCGCTTCAGGGCCGAAACAATATTTTGAGCTGGACGGCAAGACCGTTTTGCGCCGAACACTGGAAGTATTGATTTCCGGACTTGAGGGCGTCGAAGCTCGCGTGGTGACGGTCATTCACCGCGATGACGAAGCTCTTTATGCTAAAGCGGTGGAGTGTCTTTCAAGCGACAGGCTGCGCGCCCCGGCAATAGGTGGTCAAACGCGACAGGAGTCGGTTCTCGCCGGTCTCAAAGCGCTGGAGGATTGGGCGCCCGAGATCGTGCTGATCCACGATGCGGCACGTCCCTTTATCTCGCCAGATCTGGTGCAGAGCCTGATCAGCGAAGTCCGAACAGGACAGGCCTGCCTCCCCCTTCTGCCAGTCCACGACACTGTAAAGAAAGTGGAGGGCACTGCCGTGCTGGGCACGATAGACCGGTCCAAGCTGGGGCTGGCGCAAACGCCACAGGCATTCCCCTTCGACGATATTCTGGAACTCCACAGGCGCGCTGCCACTCTGGACCAGACGTTCACCGACGACATCGCGATTGCCGAGCATTTCGGTATGGATGTTCGCTTCGTCGCCGGCACTCCCGAAAATTTCAAGCTCACGACCGCTCAAGACATGCACAAGGCTAACTCCATGCTCGCCGCTTCGATTCCAGACGTGCGAGTGGGCACGGCCTATGATGTTCACCGCAGTGAGCCGGGCTCTGAAATCGTCCTGTGCGGGCTGACCATACCCTCCCCCGTCTCACTTGTGGGGCATTCAGACGCGGATGTTGCACTTCATGCTTTGACGGACGCCGTTCTTGGCGCCTTGGGGGACGGAGATATCGGGTCGCACTTCCCCCCAACGGACCCGCAATGGCGAGGTGCCGCGTCGGACCAGTTTCTGATTCACGCCATGGAGCGCGCGAAGGAACGCGGTGCCATTGTGACCATGCTGGATGTTACGATCATCTGCGAAGCGCCGAAAATCGGGCCTCATCGAGAAGCCATGCGGCAAAGCGTTTCGAAGATGACAGGCCTCGCGCTGGAGCGTGTGGCCGTGAAGGCCACAACAAACGAAACCATCGGCTTCATCGGCCGACAGGAGGGCATCGCCGCAATCGCCAGCGCAACCCTGGTCTTTGGAGGCCTGCAAAATGTTTGACGAGCAACATTTGGAACTGGTTCGACAGGTTCTCGACGAGGCCCGCGCGCAGCGTGCCATGATCGCAACCGCCGAGAGTTGCACAGGCGGACTGATCGCCGCGCTGCTTACGGAGATTCCCGGGTCGTCAGACGTAGTGGATCGCGGGTTCGTCACCTACACAAACGAGGCCAAACGCGATCTGCTGGACGTGCGCTCCGATATGCTGGATCGGCACGGAGCGGTCAGCGAGCCGGTAGCCCGGCAGATGGCGTTGGGTGCGATAGCAGCATCGAGCGCCCGGTTCTCGGTCGCGGTCACCGGCATTGCGGGACCGGGCGGAGGATCAGACGAGAAGCCAGTCGGGCTGGTGCACATCGCCATTGGCGAGGCCTCCGGCATTTTCCCAAAAGTCGCGCTTCACGAACGTTGCACGTTTGGCGATTTGGGCCGCACCAAAGTGCGCATGCAGACAGTCGAACAGGCCTTGACGATGCTGCTCGCCACGCTGAAGGCGTCGGCCTAGACTACAGGCTTGCCAGAAAACGCCGGCTATCTTCCTTGATGGCGTCGATCTTGTCCTGCTTCATGCGGCCCAGCGTGCCGTACATCATGCTCATGCGCTGATTTCCGCGCAGCATGTCTTCATTCTCTATAAGAAAATTCCAGTATAAGTAGTTGAATGGACATGCTTTCGGCCCGTTCTTCTTGGACACCGAGTAGCTGCACGTGCCGCAATAATCGCTCATTTTGTTGATGTATGCGCCGGAGGAAGCGTACGGCTTGGAAGCGAGATAGCCGCCATCGGCAAACAGGATCATGCCGTGAACGTTGGGCAATTCCACCCATTCATAGGCGTCGGCATAGACGATCAGATACCACTCCTCGACCTCCGCCGGTGACAGCCCTGCGATGAGAGCGAAGTTGCCGGTGACCATAAGCCTCTGAATATGATGAGCATAGGCATTCTGCCTGGTTTCAGTGATGGCCTGACGCAGGCAATTCATCTGCGTCTCGCCTGTCCAATAGAAATCCGGCAACGGTCGATCAGCATTCAGCTCATTGCTGTTTTTGTAGTCCGGCATCTTCAGCCAGTAGATGCCGCGCACATATTCGCGCCACCCGATAATCTGGCGCACAAAGCCCTCCACTGCGTTCAGCGGAGCATTTCCGGCCTCGTACGCCTCAATTGCACGTTCAACTACCTCGCGGGGCCGCAGCAGCCCGCAATTGATCATCGGCGACAAAAGCGAGTGGAACAGGAAGGGCTCACCCTGCTTCATCGCATCCTGATAAGTGCCGTAACCATTGAGTCGTTCGTCGATGAAAAAGCCAAGCGCCCGCAGAGCCTCGGCGCGTGTGACCGGCCATTCGAAGCCATCAAGATCGCCAAAATGGTTGTCGAAGCGCGCGCGAACCAGATCGATAACTTCCCTGGTCGTCTCGTCGGGCCGAAACACGTGATGAGTTGGAACCTCAACATTGGGATCGATGGGTTCGCGATTGTCCTTATCATAGTTCCATTGGCCACCGACGGGCTGGTCGCCATCCATGAGCAGGCCGTGCTCCCGGCGCATCTCCCTGTAGAAGTACTCCATGCGCAGGGCTTTGCGACCTTCAGCCCAATCTGAAAAACGCTCGCGGCTGCAATAGAAGCGGTCATCGTCCAATATCTCGACAGGCACTCCGAAGCGCCCTTCCCAAGACTTTATATCCTCCAGCACCCGCCATTCGCCCGGTTCGGTGATCACAATCCGCTCTGGTGCCACCTCCGACACCGCGCGCGCCAGCTCATCGGCAAAGCTGCCTGCATTGTCTGGATCGTCCAACTTCACATAGCGGATCTGAAAGCCGCTCTCCTGAAGCGCCTTTGCGTGGTGGCGCATAGCGGAGAACAGAAATGCAATCTTCTGCTTGTGGTGGCGGACATAGTTCGCTTCATCAGCCACCTCGCACATGAAAACGATGTCTTCAGCGGGGTCGGCACCGCGCAAGCTTGAGATTTCCGTGTCCAGTTGATCGCCCAGGACAAAACGTAGTGAACCGGCCATGGGCGCACTCCTTCTTTGGAGCCAAGAACTAGCGCGCCCACGCAGTTTTCAACGGCCAGCATGTCGCAAGTCAGTTTCTGCCACGCCACTTCAAGCAGTTGTTCATCTTTGGGTAACCGCAAATGCAATGCCTTTGATGCAATTCACCAATTGCCGACCGCTGAGATGCTTTAGTCACGCGTGGCTGTGGGCGGGTGTGGGGACACCGGTTCAGAACAACGGCCAAGGCCATTTTGGTCGGGACGGAGGGGTGCGACGGCACGCCTCGAGAAGGGCAGATGACGGACAACGTTACTCAGATTGCTTCCTTGGGCTTGCCCACGCTGGTCGTCTCCGACGCCAGTGAGCAAATCGAGTCTGCCCTCGGTTCGTCAGAAACCACCTTCCGCGTCACAGCCCTATCCTCCTATGCGGAAGCCAACAGCCTGATTTCGTCGAGCCGATTTGCGTCGGTGATCGTCGATCTGCGCGGCTCCAAAAACGAGTTTGCCCTGCTCCTCCCCAGACTGGGCAATCTGTCTCCAAAACCCCATGTCACCGTGCTCGCATCAGCCCAAATGGCCGATACCGTGCGTGCCATGCCCGCTGTCGATCAGGTGCTGGAAGGCATTTTCGACACCGCTGATCTTGCCAAAGCCGCTGTCCCCGCAGCGCCGCTAGAAGAGCTGCCGGAACCTGAAACGCCGGGCATTGAGGGACCACAAACCCCGCAGCTGGAGAACCCCGACACATCAGGCCCCGTCCAGGTCTTGATGTTCCCCCGCGCTTTCTCGTCAGACTTCATGCCGGAAGACGTGTCGGTGGTTGCCATGGGCACTGTGCGCCCGGAAGCCATTGTGCTGACCGAAGAAGGCGTTGCCCGGAAGCTCTCCATGAGCCTCCCCAAGGCGGTGGTTCGCGCAACACCCATCATCGATCTGACTGGCAAGAACCGCGACATCGCGGACTACACAACAACGCTTAAGGGTGCCGCTGGCCTTGAAGAGGCGATGCATCACATCCGCCCCATGGTTGACCGGATGCGCGACCTGCCGGACGCTATCTTCATGACCGAGCGTGAAGACGATATTCTGCTCGCACGGCTCGTGATCAGAAATCAGGGCATTGATCCGATCCTGCGCCCGGACATTGAAAGCACGGTTTTCGTGCGTGAAGCTCTCTTGTTCGAAGACTTTGAGGGCGTTGCAAAACGTCTCGTGGATCGCAAGCTGCTCAAGTCTCAGGTCTTCATGAAAACCAATTGCTGCCCGGCCTGCGATTCAGCCCGCCTGCTGGTCCGCGAAGAGTGCCGGGCCTGCCGATCAACCAACATCAATGAAGTTGCGATCATTCATCACTTTCGCTGTGGAACCCAGGCCCCCGAGAGCGACTTCAAGAAGGACAATGGCGTTCTCGAATGCCCAAAATGCATGAACCGCCTTGACGCGTTCTCGGTCGATTACGACCGGCCTGGCTCGATGATGATCTGCGGCGACTGCGGCAACGAAACCGGCGAAGCGGCGATCGGTATCAAATGTCTTGACTGCGGCGTGCACAACGACGCCGCTCAGATGAAGCCCAAGGTCCACTACAAATATGTGCTGGCAGACACGGCGATGCGCCACCTCGCCAGCGCATTTGTCGACAGCCCGACACAGGCACGCCCGCAAACAGATGTGGGTGCCGTGCTGCGCAATTTCTGCCGCGAGATGGACAGCGCGCGGTCCGACTTTACAGTGTTGCTCCTGAAGCTGGATCCAACCGGCGCCCTGCGTCAGGAGCACGGCGAGCGTGGTGTACGTGGCACCACCCATCTGGTCGAGCGCAACTTGCGCGAAACGCTGATGTGGGATGCCAAGATCGTGCATTGGGCCGGTGGCCTGATCGCGCTGCTTCCTGGTGCACCGTCGGCGGCGGTTGATGAAGAGCTGCCGGGCATCATTGCCGAGGCCAGACGCAACATCGCCCTCAATTTCGAACCTCAGATCTCGGTCCTTGACGGCGCCAAGGTCCGCAACATGGTGCGCCAGAATGTTTAGTGTTTTCAACGAATTCTGGGGCTGGGTATTCGACTACTTTCAGTCGATAACGTGGCCACACTTGCTGATGATGGCCTTTCTGACGTTCTCTCTTGAGCTGCCACGATACACACTTGGCTTTATCGTCGCCATGATCGCCAAGCCCTGGCGTGACTTCGATACGGATCGGTCAGTGCACGAACTGGGCAAGTTCTCAGTCATCATTGCTGGCCACAATGAAGAGGACGCAATTGAGAAGTGTGTCCGTTCTTTGGACAACCAGACGGTCAGCGGCTTTGAAATCATTTGCGTGGACGATGGATCTTCGGACAACACGTTCGAAATCATGACAAGGCTGGAGCGTGAGGGCCTCATCCACCGCGCGGTCCGGCTTGAGCTTCGTGGTGGAAAGGCCTCGGCGCTGAACATGGCGACTCGCCTGGCAACGGGCGACGTTTTCATCATTCTCGATGCGGATTCAAAGCTTGAGGTCGATGCGGTAGAAAAGGTTCTGCTTCCGCTGTTCGACCCTGGAATTCACTGCGTGTCAGGCACTGTTTTATGCGGCAATCCGGAGGCCGGATGGGTGGCAAAGTGTCAGGCAATTGAATACGCTATTGGTATCCCTCTTGGCCGGACGCTTCAGGGCATGCTCGATCAGCTTGTCATGGTCTCGGGAGCCTTTGGTGCGTTCAAACGCGAGGCCTGGGAGGCAGTGGGGGGCATGGATGTTGGTCCGGGTGAAGACTTTGATCTTTGCATGCGGATCCGACGCGCAGGGTATGGCATCGGGTTCATTCACTCTTCGATTTGCTACACTGATGTTCCAGATGTCAGTTGGAACCTCATTCGACAACGCTTCCGCTGGGAACGAGATGCGGTCTGGGTCAGGTTCAGAAAGCTGCGTACCGGGCTCAATCCGTTTTCTCCGATGTTTCGTGTCTCCGAACTTCCCCATACGATCGAATTCATCGTGTTGACCATCATTCCAACGTTCGCCTTCCCGCTCTACTTCTTGTGGATGTTGGGTGTGATGCAATTCGAGATGATTTTCGGCGTTCTGGCCATGCTGTCTCTCTATTTGATGTTCAACGACTTTCTTGGCCTGCTTCTATCAGCTTGGCTTCTCAAGCGGTGGGACATTCTCAAGCTGCTGCCATGGGTGCCCATCAACTCCTTGTTTGTGGGCTATGTCTTGCGCATGGCGCGGCTTTATACGTTCATCGATGAGTGGATTTTCTCACGGTCGATGCAGGATGATTTCGCACCATTTAAGGTGCAGAATTGGCGCGTCGACTCCACGCCGGGCAAGTTCAGACAACAGTGATGCGAACAGTTTGACGTTCCGTCGTAACGCAAAATACACCGAGAAAATTTGCTCGAAATAGACTCTGCCGCTTAAGCCGGTTTGAGCGATTTCAGGCCTATTGTGCACCCACGACAGGGAGTGGGCACGCACAATAATGATAACGCGCCTCAAAAATCGGCCGCGCCTCGATGCGCTCGACAACCAACGCCGCGGTGCCGGTAAGAAGCTTGGTCGCAGGATCTATCTGGCTTGCCTGTATGGCATTGGCGGCTTCTTCACATACTTCTTTTTTGGCTCATTCTTTATCCTCGATTCCGATGGCCTGGTCATGAAAGACCAGTTCTTTGTCGAGACCACCTTCCCCGCACAGATCACCAAGAACCATGTCGAACCGGGCAGCAATGTGAAAAAGGGGCAGGTGCTGGTCAGTCTCCAAAGCCAGCAGATCTTGGACTCGCTGGCGAACGTGGCGGCGCAACGCGCCGACCTCGTGGCTAAGGAGCAAAATCTGCGGACCATGCTGCGGCAGGCCGAGGATCTCATTCCAATCGCCAAAACGCGTGCAAAAGCAGCCGCTGAGCAACTGGAGAAGGTCAACCGCCTGTCCACACGCGGCTACATAACCAACGGAACTCTCAGCAACGCTAACGAGTTGGCCTACTCTACACGTCGGGAACTCACTCGCCTTCTTTCAGAGTTCGACTCTGCGAAGAGCGAGCTTTCCACCGTTGAGACTGCGCGAAAGGGGGTCGATGAGGCCATTGACCGCCTCAACATTGCCTATGGAGATGGCCTTGTGCGGTCACCGACTGACGGCGTTGTTGGAGCGAGAGTACCTTCTGAAGGCGAGGTTTTCACTGCTGCTGAGACGATCTTGGAAATCATGGCAGGGAAGCCTTATGTGCTGGCATACGTGCCGACAGATCGCTTGTACGATGTGAAGGAAGGTCAAGTCGTAATCGTTTCGGACGGCATTCAGAAAGCCAGAGGTCGAATCAAGACACTGGGTCAGGTGACTGATGCCCTCCCGTCCGAATTCCAGGGAGCATTCGCGACCACCGAGCGGCATCAAATCTTGAAAGTTATCTTCGATCATGAAGTTCCGTTTGTCTTGAAAGCCAAGGTAAAGATTTCTGGCACTTTTGGCCTGAACGGGTTGGTCGAGTTTGCCAGCCGCATGCTCTTCGGCACCGACGACACCATGACGGCCAGCACGCCCGGCAAGCCTTCGAACGATGAAATAGGCACTCTGATCGCATCCAGCGAAAACCTGCCTCTGCTCGATGCACCGCTTTACGACAGGGATGCGGTTGGCGTGAGACTGCCCCAATGGGTGGCCATGCCAAAGGGCAGACCCAATGTGGAATTCATCGAGCCACTCTTCCATTAAGCTGTGGGCGTCCCAATTGTGCGGGCATGGCCCACAAGAAACCCAATCTGCCGGAGAAAGACTGCGCTCACTGCGGTAAGCCGATGGTCTGGCGCAAGAAGTGGGAGAAGAACTGGGACGAAGTGAAATACTGCTCGGGCCGGTGCAGCCGCGAGGCGAAGGCCGCCCGATCTAACGCTTCCGAAGCGCGGAGATGATCTCGGCAAGCGTTGCGACTGCTATCTCTGCCGGTGTGGTTGAGCCGATATCGAGGCCAATTGGCCCGGAGATCCTGGCAAGCTTGTTTGGCTCAAGACCTCTCGACGCCAGGCGCTCCAGCCTTTTCGACTGGCTCTTCTTCCCGCCCAGGGCCCCAATATAGAAACAGTCGCGATCAAGCGCGTGAGCGATGGCCTGATCATCAATGTTGGGCTCATGGGTAAAGCAGGCCAGGGCGGACCACGCGTCAAGCGGGTTCTCGGGCAGCCAGTCTTCAGGCCAATCGCACACGACCTTCTGTCCAACGCTGAAACGCTCAGACGTTGCAAAGGCCGGTCTTGGATCCACAATGGTGACCTCAAACTCGGCCAGTTGAGCCATGGGAGCCAAAGCCTGGGCAATGTGGACCGCACCAACGATCAGCAACTTTGGGCTCGGCAGCCTGACCTCGAGAAAGAAACGCTCGTCTCCGATTTCCACTGAACCGGACTGTCCGGCTGCAAAGCGCCGACCTATCTCCTCGCCAAGCGCACCGGTCACCTCATCCCCGGGCGATATCAAACGCTGCCGACCGGAGCTCAGCTCTGTCAACAAGATCACAGGCCTGCGGCACTGTTGCGCCTCGACAGCTTCGTGGATGAGACAACTTTCCATCAGTCAATGCGCTCAACATAAACTTCGATGGTGCCGCCGCAGGCCAGACCGGACTCCCAGGCCATCGCGTCGTCAACGCCGAAGGACAGGAGCTTCGGTTCGCCGCTTTCGATGATTTCGATGGCTTCGGCAATCACTGCACCCTCAACGCAGCCGCCAGACACCGAGCCTTCAAAAGCTCCCTCACTGTCGATGACAAGATGCGAGCCGGTTTTCCGGGGCGCAGATCCCCAGGTGCTCACCACGGTTGCCAGAGCAACGTCGCGGCCTTCGTTCACCCATTGCTGGGCAATCTCAAGTTCTGATCTTGTGGCGTTGAGGCCCATGAACGCGCTCTCCTTTGGCAAACCAACTCAAACTTGGCTTGAGTAAGATGCAGTCACTGTTACAGGATGCAACCATGCTCACGCGTTTGTCTCATATCCTTTTGTCCGCCTTGCTAGTGACGACTGCGTGGTCGGGCAGCGCCCGCGCCGATATCTCGATTGGTCTGTCGGTGCCGCTGGAAGGATCCTTGTCCCTTCTGGGACGCCAGGCGGAAGCGGGAGCGCGTGCGGCAGTCGAGGCAACCAATGCCAACGGGGGCATCAATGGCGAAGCTGTTCGGCTTACAGTTGCTGACGATGGCTGCTCTGCTGAGGATGCCGCGAACGCTGCACGCCAGCTTGCGGACGCTGATGTTGTAGCGGTGATGGGCTTGTTGTGCTTCGAGGCGGCCTTCGAGTTGCGAGACAACCCCGCGATGAGCGACGTGCCCTTGCTGTCCCTAGCGATCCGGCTACCGCAATTCACACTGCGCGGCGAACCAAACTTTCGATTTGGTGCAGGCCCCGATGCCGAGGCTGACGCGATCACGCGCGCTATTCTCGAACTCTGGGACGGCAAGGCATTTGCCTTGGCCGATGATGGAACGGTCTACGGCCGGTCACTCGCCCAGGCGGTTCGCACAAAGCTCGAACTGGCCGGCAGAGCGCCGCAGCTTACGGAAACCTACCGACCCACGCAGAATGTTCAGACCGGCCTCGCGCTTCGCCTTGCCAATGCCGGTATACAAGCACTGTTTGTGGCGGGCGATGGCGAGGATGTCGCTGTGATTGCCGAAAGCCTCGAACGCCGTGGTGTGGAAATGGATATTCTGGCCGGGGAAGCAGCCCTGGCCCCCTTCCTTCCCGGTTCGGAACTGACGCCGCCCGATGGTCTGTTTGCTGTTGGAGCGCCGCGCCCGGAGGCAAACCCGGCCACTGAGATTATCCGGGAGCAGTTCGCAGCGGCGGGAATAAGGGCGGAGGGGCTGGTCTTGACCAGCTATGCAGCCACTCAGACGCTCCTTCAGGCTCTGTCTGACAGCTCGTCAAGCGATCTGGCCGACAGGATTCGAAGCAGACGCGCCAGCACCATTCTGGGCCCGGTCAGCTTCAACTCTGACAATGAGCGCGAAGGCACCGACTTCATCATCTATCGCTACAGCGGAGATGGGTTTTCTCCGGTCGGCCAGACAGCCCAGAACGACGGTTGATGCTAGCCCCAACTCTCAACAGTTTAGCGGATATACAGGGCATCCAGGTGGGTCACGCCCAAGATCTGTCGGCAAAGACAGGCGTCACCGTGGTGGTGGGAAACAGGCCCATGACCGCTGGCGTGTCCGCGCTGGGTGGAGCACCTGGAACCCGCGACACGCAGTTGCTGAGGCAGGGCAACTCTGTCGAGAAAGTCGACGCGATTTGTTTATCGGGCGGCTCAGCCTTCGGGCTTGATGCCTGTGGTGGTGTACAGCGAGCTCTTCTGGAGGCCGGTCGCGGTGTGGATGTCCGCGGGCATCTCGTACCCATTGTCCCTGGAGCGATCATCTTCGATCTGGCCTCTGGAGGAACAAGGCGGGATGGTTTTCCACCCCACAGAGACCTCGCATACCGGGCTACCAAAGATGCCAGTTCGGACTTCGATCTGGGATCCGCTGGCGCTGGAACCGGCGCACTCGCCGGTTGGCTGAAAGGCGGTGTTGGTACAGCCTCCTCAAAGGTCGGAAACGCCACAGTTGCAGGGCTCATCGTCGTCAATTCAGTTGGCGCCACCACCATCGCCGACGGGCCCCATTTCTGGGCAGCGCCGTTTGAGCGGAACGATGAGTTCGGCGGTTTGGGGATGCCGGCGCCATGGCCAATGGATGCGACCGACCTGCGCATAAAATTCGACAATGGCGGCGTCGAAGGCATGAATACGACCATTGGTGTCATTGCCACCGACGCATCTCTCAGCCCAAGCCAGTGCGAGCGTCTGGCCATGGCCGCGCAAGACGGATTGGCCCGTGCAATCTGGCCCTGCCATACGCCCGCAGACGGTGATTGCATTTTTTCGCTCTCCACGGGCGACGCTGGCGTCGTCGATCCCGATACATTTTTCCGCATGTGCGCGGAAGCGAGCGCCGTGGCGGCCAGAGCCGTCGCTAGTGGGGTCTATCACGCCCGCGGCCTGCCAAATGACCCCTATCCCGATTGGCAATCTCGTTTCGGGGATAAGGGCTAGACCCGCTTTTCTGTGCAGACGGCTTGGCCTAGAAGGCCGCCATGACACAGGACATCATCATCGCACCCTCGCTCCTCGCTTCAGATTTCTCGCGCATGGGAGAAGCCGCCCGCGACTGCATCGAAGCTGGTGGGGACTGGGTGCATCTTGACGTGATGGATGGCCACTTCGTGCCGGCCATCACATTTGGCCCCGATATCATTGCGAGGCTGCGGCCGTGGACTGACGCGTTCTTCGACACGCATTTGATGATTTCGCCAGCGGACCCCTATATCGAGGCCTTTGCAAAGGCGGGCTCGGATATGATCACCGTCCATACGGAAGCGGGTCCGCACATTCATCGCTCACTTCAGGCCGTCAAAGCGCTGGGCAAAAAAACGAGTGTGGCCATCAATCCGGGCACTCCAGTGGCCGCCGTCGAGAACGTGCTGGATCTGGTGGACATGGTGCTGGTTATGACTGTGAACCCCGGCTTCGGCGGGCAGAAGTTCATTCACAGCCAGGTGGAGACAGTGGCCAAGGTGAAGGCGTTGATCGGTGATCGGCCCATCCACATTCAGGTGGATGGTGGCGTTGATCCAAAGACAGCCCCCCTCGCGGTGGCCGCCGGTGCGGATGTTTTGGTGGCTGGCTCAGCCGTGTTCAAAGGCGGCACGCCGGAGCACTATAAGGCGAACATCGAAGCCATTCGGTCAGCGATCGCCTCTTGATCGATGCTGCGGCGCATGTACCGTAGGGGAATGCTGCGCCAACTCGCCCTCGCCTTCAGCCTTTCGTTCGCTGCCCTTACAGCACACGCCGCTGACTTGGCCGAATTGACGGTACGCGGCTTCTCGCCAGACGGAACGACCATCACCTTTGAAGAGCGCGGCGTTCAAGACGGCTCTGGCTTTGCCTATGCCAATGTTTTCGTCGTGGACGTTGAGCGCGATGCATATGTCGAAGGCTCGCCCATACGTGTTAGGCTGGAAGAGGACGGCGCCAGCCCGTGGAAAGCCATCAGCACGGCTCGACAGCAGGCCAAGGATGCCGGGCTTCTCCGCAACGACTACGTCGCGGGCAATCTGGTGGCCGCCTATCCGTTTGCCCAGTATGTGCAGGACAAGACCCACGCCACCTTTGTGCTGGATCCGCAAGCCGTTGGCTTTGCGCCTCTCTATCTGCTGCGGATCAACAGCTTTCCCGCCGCCGCAGGCCTGCAGATTTGCTCTGATATGGGATTTGCCACAGCTGGCTTTGAGGTTGACTGGGGCCGCACTGACGAACCCGGGCGCGTGTCCTATCGCGACAAGAACACACTCCCAAAGAGCAGAGGCTGCGCCACTGACTACGAGATAGCGGAGGTGCGTACGTACTTCCCACCCAATCGTGGCTTGGTGACAGCGGCTATTCTACGCGTCAGAACACCGGGCTTCGAGAACGCCGGGCAATGGCGACACATCGTGGTGTTTCCTCGCTAGCTGCGGATAAGTGATGGCCGCCCTTGGTAGGCGTTGAGGCAGGCCGAAGCCTCTGTTATGGCCCGCCCATGATCCCAAGATATTCCCGCCCTGAAATGGTGGCCATCTGGTCGCCGGAAACGAAATTCCGCATCTGGTTCGAGATCGAAGCCCATGGTTGCGATGCGCTGGCCGAATTGGGTGTCATCCCCAAAGAAGCTGCGGCGACCATCTGGGAAAAGGGCGGCAGCGCCACCTTTGACGTCGCGCGCATCGATGAGATTGAGCGCGAAACCAAACATGACGTCATCGCCTTCCTGACCCATCTGGCCGAGATCATCGGCGAGCCCGCACGCTTTGTGCACCAGGGTTTCACCTCTTCGGACATTCTAGACACAACCCTGTCGGTGCAACTGGCCCGCGCTTGCGACCTGCTGCTGGCGGACATGGATTCCCTGCTGGAAGCTCTCCAGCGCCGGGCCCGGGAACACCGCGACACGGTCACTATAGGTCGCAGCCACGGCATCCATGCCGAGCCCGTGACCTTCGGCCTGAAGCTGGCGCAGGCTTATGCCGAATTTGCCCGCAACCGCGCCCGCCTGGAAGCCGCCAAGGCCGAGATCGCCACCTGTGCCATCTCGGGCGCAGTCGGCACCTTCGCCAATATCGACCCGGCGGTTGAAGCCCATGTGGCGGACAAGATGGGGCTGACCGTGGAACCCGTCTCCACCCAGGTGATCCCGCGTGACCGCCACGCCATGTTCTTTGCAACGCTCGCCGTCATCGCATCGTCAGTTGAGCGCCTGGCGACAGAAATACGCCATTTACAGCGCACGGAAGTTCTGGAAGCCGAGGAGTTCTTCTCCAAAGGCCAGAAGGGCTCCAGCGCCATGCCGCACAAGCGCAATCCGGTGCTCACAGAAAACCTGACGGGCCTCGCCCGTATGGTGCGCGCCTACGCAGTGCCTGCTTTTGAGAACGTCGCCCTGTGGCACGAGCGGGATATTTCCCACTCCTCCGTCGAGCGCATGAGCGCGCCTGATGCGACCGTGACCCTCGACTTTGCTCTCGCCCGCCTCACAGGCGTGGTGGACAAGCTGGTGGTCTATCCAGAGCGCATGAAAGCGAACATGGACGCGCTGGGCGGACTGATCCACAGCCAGCGTGTGCTGCTGGCCCTGACCCAGGCTGGCGTGAGCCGCGAAGACGCCTACCGGCTGGTACAGCGCAACGCCATGAAGGTGTGGGACGCCTACCAGCACCGGGACCCGAACCCGCCCAAATTTCTCGACGAATTGCTGGCAGACGAAGACGTGCGTGCCGCGCTGGATGAAGAGACGATCCGTGACAAGTTCGACCTCGGCTATCACACCAAGCATGTCGACACGATTTTCGAGCGTGTGTTTGGGAAGACTTAGCCATCCTCCGTCATCCCTGTGCGCCTCGAAGCGATGAACCGGGGATCCAGAGCCGAGCTTTTACAGCACTGGATTCCAGGTTCTGCTGCGCAGCCCCGGAGTAAGCCCGCCGCGTGTCCGCGGGGCGTGAGGCGTGAGGCGTGAGGCGTGAGGCGTGAGGCGAGGATCCGTTTTCTGGCATGAACTCGCAATTGTTAAGGTGGATCTTCGGCTCAAGGCCGAGGATGACAATAGAGGGCCGAACCGAAACCCTGGTCGTCACTCTCGGGCTTGACCCGAGGGTCCATCTTCCCCACAGGTCGATGCCATGAAAGTCAAAGACTGCGAAATTCTATTGGTGCCCGGTGAACCGGACCTCACGGGCGGCCTGTGGCTTAACCGGTGGTCGGAGAAGCTATCCTCGGCCCGAACAGTTGATCTGGGAGATTTGTCAGAGCCCAACCGCGACGCGTGGACGGCTCGCGTGGTCGCAGCCGTCAATGCCGCCCGGAAACCGGTTGTTCTTGCAGCGCACTCCGCTGGTGTGGCTGCTGTTACAAACGCCACCGAGCTGTTTGATGAGACGGCGGACGTGCGCGGCGCGTTCCTCGTAGCGCCGCCGGTGATGAAAAACAGCTTTCACGGTGCCTTCGCCAACTCCGGCTTCGGCCCCTATCCGACGGCACCGCTCCCCTTCCCCAGCTTCCTGGTCCACGCCACCAACGACCAGCACATGACCCAGGAAGACGCCCAGACCTTGGCCCACGCCTGGGGCAGTCTGTTCATAGACGCCCGCGACCAAGGCCACATAGACGTCGCCAGTGGGCACGGCCCGTGGCCCGAGGGGTTGATGGTGTTTTCGAAGTTCCTCAGCCGCCTGTAGGCGCGTTATGGGTAAAGCTGGGGGAAGAAGTCTCCAGCGATGCGGTCGCCTTCGCGATAGCCAGCTGCCTCAAACTGGGCGCGTTCATCCTTGGCCCAATCGCCGCGATAGCGGATGCGACCGTCAGGGGCCGTCATGCGCAAGGTGAAGCGGCGCACCGTTTCCGTTGGCGTGACCGACGACAGCCCCCCATGGAGCGTGCGCATGTCGAAGAAGATGCAATCGCCAAGCTCCATGTCCCACTGCAGCAGGTCGTAGGCGACCGGGTTTGCGTTGACGTCGGGCGGCGTATGGTACGTCTGGCCAGCCACCTCCAGCAGCTCGGCGTCCGTGGCCTGATCTGGGCCATCGGCAAAACGCACGCGCATGAACAGCTTGTCCCAAAGGTGCGAGCCCTTCACGAAAGCGATGCCATTCTCCTTCGTCACGGGCTCCAGAGGCAGCCAGAGCACGCACATGGTGCCTTCGAAATCGAAATAGCTGAGGTCCTGATGGAAGGGCGGCCGCGACGTCGACCCGGCTTCCCGCAGGAACCAATTGTCCATCACGAGATTGATGGACGGCGCCCCCAAAAGCTCAGCGGCCAGTTGCGAGCAGGGCGACCTGCGCACGAACGCCTCGAACTGCGAAACCTTGCTCCACGACCAATAATCTTCAAGATAGGCGGGCGCATCCGGGTCAGCCGTATGACTAGTGAAATTATCCGTCGGACTGGCAATATCCGCGTCGATCCCCTCCCGCAGCATGTCGATCCAGTCCGTCGAGAACTGGTTGCGAAGCACGACCGCTCCATCGCGCTGGAAGGTTTCTATATCTGCTGAAGAAAGGCTTGGCACGGCATCAACTCCCATTTGATGGCGTAAGCTGCCTCGTCGCATCCGCAGCTTCAAGAGAGAAACTCACCCCAACAACTTCACCAAATTTGTCATCACGACAGCACTTCCCTTCAGCCGCTTCTCCGGCGTGGCCCAGTCGCGGATGAAGACGACGCTCTGGTCGGGCCGCACCTTCGCGAGGCTGCCTTGTTGGCCGATATAGCCGATGAGGGCTGCGGGGTCTGGGAACTCGCCATTGCGGAACTTGATGACAGCGCCTTTCGGGCCGGCGTTCAGGCTTTCCACATTGGCCTTCAGGCAGAGCTGCTTGATGTAGACGATCTTCAGAAGGCCATCGACTTCCTCTGGTAGCGGACCACCGAAACGGTCGACCAGCTCTGCGGCGAACGCGTCGATCTCGCGTGGGGTCGGTAGGTCGGCCAGGCGGCGGTAGAGGCCCATTCGCACCGTGAGGTCTGGCACATAGTCCTCCGGGATGAGCACCGGTGTTCCAACGGTGATCTGCGGGCTCCATTTTCCGTCATCGTGGAAGCCGTCGGCGTCACCCTCCTTGAGCGTCGCCACCGCCTCTTCCAGCATGGACTGGTAGAGCTCAAAACCAACTTCTTTGACGTGGCCGGACTGCTCTTCACCGAGCAAATTGCCCGCGCCGCGCATGTCGAGATCGTGGCTTGCCAGCTGGAAGCCAGCCCCCATGCCTTCGAGGCTTTGCAGCACCCGCAGCCGCTTTTGCGCCTGAGGCGTCGTCATCTTGTTGGCCGGCAGCGTGAAGTAGGCGAAGGCCCGCGTCTTGGAGCGGCCCACCCTGCCCTTGAGCTGATAGAGCTGAGCAAGACCAAACATGTCGGCACGCCAGATCACCAGCGTGTTAGCCGACGGGATGTCGAGGCCGCTTTCCACAATGGTCGTGGAGAGCAGCACATCATACTGGCCATCATAGAAAGCGTTCATCAGATCATCGAGCTCGCCGGGCGGCATCTGACCGTGGGCGATGGCGACCTTCAGTTCCGGCACATCAGACTTCAGGAACGCCTGAATGTCTTCCAGATCGCTGATGCGCGGCGCGACAAAGAAACTCTGGCCGCCGCGATAGCGCTCCCGCAGCAGCGCCTCGCGAATGGTGAGGCTGTCGAACGGCGCAACAAATGTGCGCACGGCCAGGCGGTCCACAGGCGCTGTGGTGATGAGGCTGAGCTCGCGCACGCCCGTCATGGCCAGTTGCAGCGTGCGCGGGATCGGCGTGGCCGAGAGCGTCAGCACATGCACATCGTTGCGCAGCTCTTTCAGCCGCTCCTTGTGCTTCACGCCAAAGCGCTGTTCTTCATCAAGGATCAGGAGGCCGAGATCGCGGAACTGGATGTTCTTGGCCAGCAGTGCATGAGTGCCGACGACAATATCCACGGAACCGTCAGCCATGCCCTTCTTGGTTTCATTGAGGGACTTTGTGCTGACGAGCCGCGACGCGTGGCGCACCGTGACCGGCAGACCCTTGAAGCGCTCTTCGAAGGTTTTGAAATGCTGGCGGGCCAGCAGTGTCGTGGGCACGACCACGGCCACCTGACGCCCTGCCATGGCGGCCACAAATGCGCCCCGCAGCGCGACCTCCGTTTTGCCAAAGCCCACATCGCCGCAGACCAGGCGATCCATCGGACGGCCCGATGAAAGATCCTCCAGCACGGCCTCGATGGCCCCCAGCTGGTCTTCGGTCTCACTGTAGGGGAAGTGTGCTGCGAACTCACCATACAGACCGTCCGGCGCGGTCAGCGGCTCCGTGCGCTTGAGTTCGCGGGCGGCAGCGATGGCGATCAGATCGCCGGCCATCTCCAGAATCTTCTTCTTGAGCCTGGCCTTGCGGTTCTGCCAGCTTGCACCGCCGAGCCGGTCCAGCTGAACGCCCACTTCCTCAGAGCCATACCGGCTGAGAAGTTCGATGTTCTCAACGGGCAGAAACAGCTTGTCGTCGCCGAAATAGTGAAGTTCGAGGCAGTCGTGGGGCGCGCCAGCGGCGTCGATGGTTTTGAGGCCCACAAAGCGCGCAATGCCGTGGTCCACATGAACCACCAGATCACCGGCGGAAAGCGATGAGACTTCCTGGATGTACTCTTTGCCGCGCCGCTTGCCCTTGCGCCGAACAAGACGGTCACCGAGCACATCCTGCTCACCGATGACGGCGATACTGTCCGTCTCAAAGCCGCTCTCGACACCCAGCACCACCAAGGCCGTGACACCTGTCTCAAGCCGGTCGATCTCGGCATAGCTATCGATGGCAACGACACGCTCCAGACCGTGTTCTGCCAGGATTTCCGCAAAGCGATCACGACTGCCCTCAGACCAGCAGGCGATGACCACGCGCATCCCAGCCTTGCGGAGGTAAGCTGCGTGCTTGATCAGCGCGTCAAACACGTTGGTTTCAGCGGTGCTGCGTTCGGCGGCGAACGAGCGTCCGATACGCCCTCCCAGGTTGAGCACCCGTTGAGCGCCGCCCTCGGGCGGCTCAAACGGCGTCAGCAGGCCCCTCGGTCCATCGATGGTAGCCGCCATGTCGTCTGGCGACAGATAGAGGCTAGACGGATCGACCGGCAGATAGGGGGCGGATGTGGTGTTCTTCTCGGCTTCGAGCGTCGCCTGTCGGGCTTCGTAGTGATCGAGCGCCTGATCAAAGCGTTGAACGATGGCCTCGCGCGCCAGATGATCCAGCAACACCGGTGCTTCACCGAAATAGGTACTCAGGGGTTCCAGCGCTTCGTGAAACAGTGGCAGCCAGTGCTCCATACCGGGATGGCGACGGCCTTCCGATATCGCCTGGTACAGCGTGTCTTCCGGCTTGGCGGCACCGAAGGTCGAGATGTAGTTCCTCCGAAACCGAGCGATCGCATCAGGCGTTAGAACGATCTCGCTCATGGGTACCAGATCGACCCGCTTCAGCTGCGCCAGCGTGCGCTGGGTCTCGGCATCGAAGCTGCGCACCGTCTCCAGCGTGTCGCCAAAGAAATCGAGCCGCACCGGCGCGTCGAGGGCGGGTGGGTAGAGATCGAGAATGCCGCCGCGCACCGCATATTCGCCGGTATCGCGAACTGTCGAGACGCGCAGGAACCCGTTGTTCTCCAGCCAGCGGATAAGCACATCCATATCCACCCGCACACCGGGTGTAAGACGGAATGCCTGCCCTGCCATCTCGGCACGGGGCGGCACTTTCTGCATCAGAGCGTTGGCCGTGGTGATGATCAGGCGCGGTGCGTCGCCCAGCCCCTCAGCCAGTTCAGCCAAAGCCGTGACCCGCCGGGCGCTGACATCGGCATTGGGCGAAACGCGATCATAAGGCAGGCAGTCCCATGCCGGGATCTGCAGAACTTCCAAGTCAGGGGCGTAGAAGGCGAGCGCGGTCTCGACATCTGCGGCCCGCAATCCATCGCGTGCGACAAAAACCAACGGACCACGCCGATCTTCAACCGCCCTAGCCAGCAGCGCAGCTGAAAAGCCTTCCGGCACCTGTGCAAACACGGTTTCGATGCCCGGCTCGAAGGCATCGGCCAGGTTTTGGCTTATAGAAGACATGGTCTTTCGGTCGCCTTAGAACTGAAGCGAATGGCGAAAGGCTTCCACCTTGCGGTACATGGCCGTGTCGTGGTTCGGCGGCACCGGTTGAGCGCCGGAGATCCATTTGAACAACTCCGGATCTGGCACTTCTAGCAAGGCTTCATACGCTAGCAGCTCGTCCTCGGTCAGCTCAGCAATATTAGCATCTGCAAATGAGCCGAGCACGAGGTCCATCTCGCGAATTCCTCGATGCCATGAACGGAACAACAGGCGCTTACGGCGCTTATCGAGGCCTTCCGATGACCGGGTCATGCCAGTCTGGCCAGCTGTATAATCCATATCGTTCCGCCCCGCTTGCCGCTGCTGATTTGAGCTGTCGATATAGCGTCGCCTTTGCGAGCTCGCCACCCAACAGAAGTCCAAAACGCGATATTGCGTGCGACTCGTCCGCCCGCCCTTGTGCAGAACCGGTCGTGTTGCAAAATGCGGCATGCGCCCGCCTGTCCTGAATCCGCTTTTTGCTGCTGCCGATACGCTGGATGGCATCGGCCCCAAGACACTGGCACTGGTGACCCGGCTCACGAGGGGAACTGAACATGGACCGCCATCACGGGTCCTCGACGTTCTGTTTCACCTGCCATCCTCCGTCATCGACCGCAGTCAAACGCCCATGGTCGGTGAAGCTGTGGATGGGCAGATCGCTACACTTGAGCTGACGGTTGATCGCCATGAAGCACCGCCCCGTGGCAACCGCCGCGCGCCGTACAAGGTTTTTGCAACGGATCCAACCGGAGAAATCGCGCTGACCTTCTTCCATGGAAGAGGCAATTGGCTCGAGAAACAGTTCCCGGTTGGGGAAACGCGATATGTGTCCGGGAAAGTGGAATGGTACAACCACAGGGCAGCGATGGTGCACCCGGATCTGGTGCTGACGCCTGCTCAATATTCAGAGATGCCACCATTTGAACCGGTTTATCCGATGACCGGAGGTCTGGCGGCCCGGACTTATCTGAAAGCCACCCGGGCAGCGTTCACTCGCGTTCCCGATCTGCCGGAATGGATGGACACCAGCGTCCTGGATCGCGAGGGCTGGCCCACATTCCCTCAAGCGATGGAGATGGCCCATAAACCCCTGAGCACAATGGATCTCTCACCCCAGAGCGTGGCGCGCCGGCGCCTGGCTTATGACGAGTTTCTGGCCAGCCAGCTGGCGCTTGCCCTGCTTCGTTTTCGAATGAAGAAGACATCCGGGCGTCCATTCAAAGGAGACGGCAGCTTACGCCGCCAAATCGTAGACGCCCTGCCCTACAGCCTGACCAGCAGCCAGACAGAGGCCTTGAAGGAAATCGGTGCAGACCTGAGCGGGCCGGACCGGATGCTGCGCCTGCTGCAAGGTGACGTTGGCGCGGGCAAGACAATCGTTGCCTTGATGGCCATGGCGCAGGTCTGCGAGACCGGTGCTCAGGCGGCCATGATGGCCCCCACCGAAATACTCGCCCGTCAGCATCTGGCGAGCATCGAGCCCATTGCTGCGGCGGCTGGCCTGCGATGCGCCGTTCTCACAGGTCGAGAGAAAGGCAAAGCACGGGATGCTATCCTTGCCGACGTGGCATCAGGGGAAATTCATATTCTTCTGGGCACCCATGCCCTCTTCCAGAGCGGTGTGGAGTTCCGAGATCTCGGGCTGGCAGTCGTCGACGAACAGCACCGCTTTGGCGTTCATCAGCGCCTTGCACTGGCCTCAAAGGGCATCACACCGGATCTGTTGCTGATGACAGCGACGCCGATCCCGAGGACGCTTGTGCTGACCTACTTCGGCGATATGGATGTCTCCAAACTCACCGAGAAGCCGCCCGGGCGCAAACCGATTCAGACCAATGCGATGGCGCTTGATCGGCTGCCGGACTTGATTGGCCGTCTGCAGTCGGCTGTGGAGCGCGGTGACCGTGCCTATTGGATCTGCCCACTGGTCGAAGAAAACGAAGAACTCGACCTGATGTCAGCTGAAGACCGATACAGCTCACTTGTCAAACTGTTCGGACCGGAACGCGTTGGCCTGGTGCATGGCCGCATGAAGGCCGCCGAGAAAGATGCGGTGATGGAGGCATTTGCCGATGGGCGCAAGCAGGTGCTGGTCGCGACCACAGTGGTGGAGGTGGGGGTCGACGTGCCCGAGGCCTCAATCATGGTGATTGAACATGCAGAACGCTTTGGCCTCAGCCAGTTGCATCAGCTGCGGGGGCGCGTGGGCCGGGGTGAGAAGGCGTCATCCTGCCTGCTGGTCTACAAATCGCCACTCGGCGAAACTGCCACCTCCCGCATCAACATAATGCGGGAAACTGAAGACGGTTTTCGGATCGCGGAAGAAGACCTCCGGCTTCGCGGCGAAGGCGAGGTGTTGGGCACCCGCCAGTCCGGCTCGCCCGGCTTTCGAATAGCCAACACCGAGGAACACGCCAATCTGCTGGCGATGGCGCGGGACGATGCTAGGCTGATCGTCGAAACCGACACCGATTTGAAAACACCCCGTGGGGAGGCCTTGCGCCTGCTGCTTTATCTCTTCGGAAGGGACGAAGCCGTCCGTCTGATTAAAGCCGGCTAGGCTTCCTCGGTTTCACGACGCGCTGTTTCTGCGGCCAAGTCGATGCCTTCCCGCCGTGCCGCAATTTCGGCGGGCGATCCATCTTCCGGGTCTTCGCTGTCAGGCGCCACAAGCCCCGCAGAAATCACGAGCTTTGCGCCTTCCTCAACGGTCATCTTTAGCTCAATGAGGTCGTTGGTTGGGACAAACAGAAGAAAGCCTGATGTCGGGTTGGGGGTCGTGGGCAGAAAGACACTGGTGAAGCTCTGCGCCTCACCCCGCAGTCGATAAGCCACTTCGCTCCCCGTTTTCGTCGATATGAAGACGATCGCCCAGAGCCCACGGCGCGGATATTCGAGCAGCGCGACCTTCTGGAATGAGTTGCTGCGCTCGCTGAGCACCGTTTCGAAGATCTGCTTGAGGCCAGAGTAGAGGTTCCGAACCACAGGCATGCGCGCGAGCAACTGCTCGCCAAAGCCAACGATGGACCGGCCGACATAGTTTGCCGTGATGAAACCGACGAGCGTGATAAACACGAAGGCGATCAGAAGGCCAAAGCCAGGGATCGAGAACGGCAGATAAGTCTCAGGGTTGTAACTTGCCGGCACAAGCGGCTTCACCCAGCCATCCACCCACTGGATAAAGCTCCATGTCAGGTAAGCCGTGATCGCCAAGGGCGCGCAGATGATCAAGCCGGTCAGGAAGTAATTGCGGGTCCGTCGAAAACGTCCGGGCTGCGGTGCAATTTCAGTGGGAGTGTCTGTCTCGAACACGGGGATATCCTGAAGGTTCTGTTCGCCAGCGCAGGCCGAGAGCAAGCGCCACTGGGTTTGGTCTGACCAAACACGCCCCTTCCCCCAAAACGCCCTGGCCCACCACTAATAGATAACCACGGGCGGGTGCGACACAAGCGGCAAGTGCCGCCCGACACACGATTTGGGCTATGAGATCATTCCACCGTGACGGATTTGGCCAGATTGCGCGGCTGGTCCACGTCCGTGCCCATATGCACTGCGGTGTGGTAGGCGAGCAATTGCACCGGGATCGCGTAGATCATGGGTGCTACGAAGTCTGGCACGTTGGGCATCTCCAGCACGTGATCGGCCATACCTTCGGCAGCCTTCGCGCCTCGCTCATCGGTAATGAGAATGATCTTTCCTCCGCGGGCAGCAACCTCCTGCATGTTCGAGACCGTCTTCTCGAAGATGCGGTCGAAGGGAGCGAGGACAATGATCGGCATCTCCTCATCGACCAGAGCGATGGGTCCGTGCTTCAGCTCACCGGCGGCGTAGCCTTCTGCGTGAATGTATGAAATCTCCTTGAGCTTCAGAGCACCTTCCATCGCTAGAGGGAAATTCACATCACGCCCGAGATAGAGGACGTCTTTGGCTCCGGACAGCTCACGGCTCAGCTCTTCAATGGCATCGTCGAACTTAAGGGCCTCCATCATGTAGCGGGGCGTCTCCATGAGCATGCGCACCATCAGCTTTTCGCCGTCTTCGGTCAGATGACCGCGCTGACGGGCTGCCGTGATGACAAGCGATGCGAGCACTGAGAGCTGGCAGGTGAAAGCTTTGGTCGACGCAACACCGATTTCAGGGCCAGCCAACGTTTGGAAAATAACGTCTGACTCTCGGGCGATGGTGCTCTCGGTCACGTTGACGATGGCACCAATATGTTGCCCCTGAGACTTGGCATAGCGCAGCGCAGCCAATGTGTCGGCTGTCTCACCCGACTGGGAGATGAAGAGCGAGAGCCCATTCTCAGACATCGGCATTTCGCGATAACGGAACTCGGACGCGATATCGATATCCATGGGCAAGCGGGCAAAGCGCTCAAACCAGTATTTCGCAATGCAACCTGCCAAATAGGATGTTCCGCAAGCCGAGAAAGAGACCCGGTCAAGATCGGCAAAGTTGAAGGGCAGTTTGATCTCGTGGCCCAGTTTCATTCGCTGGGCCGAAAAGTCCACGAAGTGAGCCAAGGAATGTCCAATAACTTCAGGTTGTTCGTAGATTTCCTTCAACATGAAATGACGGTAGTTGCCCTTGTCCACCATCGTGCGCACGGTGTTGGACTTGGTTTCCTCGCGATCCACCAGTTGGCCGGTCTCGTCCCTGATCTCCAGCGAGTTCCGCGTCAGGACGGCCCAGTCACCATCTTCAAGGTAGGTTATCCGGTCCGTGAACGGAGAGAGCGCCACGGCGTCTGAACCGATGAACATCTCGCCTTCACCATGACCAACGGCCAGCGGTGGGCCATTACGAGCGGCGATCAGAAGATCGTCTTCACCGGCAAACAGAAAACCGGTGGCGAAAGCGCCTTTCAAGCGTGGAATGACAGCCTGTGCGGCTTCCACCGGTGCCTTCCCGGCCTTCAGTTCGCGGTCGAGCAGATGAACGATGGTCTCCGTATCGGTCTGGGTGTTGAAGGTAACACCTTCCTCCTCCAGCTCTCGCCGTAGCTCGGCAAAGTTCTCGATAATGCCGTTATGCACCACCGCTACACGTTCGGTGGCGTGCGGATGGGCATTCGTTTCATTTGGCACACCGTGGGTGGCCCACCGAGTGTGACCAATACCAATATGGCCTGGCAAAGGATTGTCAGTGATCCGCGCATCGAGATTGCGCAGCTTGCCCTCGGCCCGACGGCGGTCGATCCGACCGCCCTCAAGCGTGGCAACGCCCGCCGAGTCGTAGCCACGATATTCGAGGCGCTTCAGCGCGTCGACAAGAAGTGGTGCAACGTCTTCACGCCCCAAAATTCCTACGATGCCGCACATATGTCATTCCCCTCTCGCCGCCGACTCTCCGTCGGCCTCTCAATTTTTCGATTTGCTGCGCTTTGATGGCAGCCTTGTGGCCAGCCGAATTTAGCTTTTGCTGCGCTTCAGCTTCTCAGCTGCATTCTGCTCCCGGATGAGCGCGCCATAGCCTTCTTTGTTGGCCTGCCGTCCCCGGGCTATAGCCAGCGCATCGGCTGGGACGTCGTCTGTAATGACGCTCCCCGATCCGACATAGGCACCATCACCGATGGAAACAGGAGCCACCAGGGCCGAGTTGGAACCGATGAACGCACCTGCACCGATCTTCGTCAGGTGCTTGTTGGCACCGTCATAATTGCACGTGATGGTGCCAGCGCCGATGTTTGCATTCGCGCCGATTTCGGCGTCGCCGATATAGCTGAGATGGTTGACCTTCGCTCCCGATGCGACCTGGGCTTTCTTGACCTCACAGAAATTGCCGACCTTGGCTTTCTCGCCGATGTCTGCGCCCGGACGAAGCCGGGCAAAGGGACCCACGCTTGCGCCCTGAGCAATGCGAGCGCCTTCAATGTGTGAGAACGGCAGGACCTCAGCAGCAGCCTCAACCACAGCGCCCGGCCCAAAAACAACGTTCTGGCCAATGATCGCATCAGGCGCGATTTGCGTGTCGAAACTCAAATGAACGGTTTCGGGGGCTCGCATCGTAACGCCAGCCAGCATGAACTCTCTGCGAGCACGGCGCTGCCAAATGGCCTCAACATCGCTCAGTTCCGCACGATTGTTGACGCCCAGCACTTCTTCAAAGTCAGCTTCCAAGGCAACGACTTTCTTGCCGCGTTCATTGGCTATCTCCGGCAGATCAGTGAGATAGTACTCGCCCTTATTGTTGTCGTTGGAGATCGCATCGAGCATCTCCAAGGCATCAGCGCCGGCAAAGCCCATGATGCCGCCATTGCAGAAAGTGACAGCCTTCTCGTCTTCGCTGGCTTCCTTCTCTTCGCGGATTGCCAGCAGTCGATCCCCATCCATCAGCAGGCGGCCATATCCGGATGGGTCGTCGGTGCGAAAGCCCAGCACCACGACCTGCGCGCCAGAAGCCAGTGCATCTCGCATGCGTGTGAGGGTGGCCGCAGTGGTGAGCGGGGTATCACCGAACAGGACAAGCACCTGATCGAACCCCCGCGCCAGAGCCTCTCGGGCGCTGAGAACAGCGTGAGCCGTTCCGAGCCTTTCGGTCTGTTCAAAGACTTCGGTGCCCGGCGCCACTCTTTCGGCAGAAGCCTGAACCCTCTCGGCTTCCCGGCCGACAATAACGACTGAATGGCTGCCGCCTGCTTCCGACACAGTTTTCAAAACATGGCCAACCATCGGAAGCCCGGCAACTTCATGGAGCACTTTTGGAAGCGAAGAACGCATGCGCGTGCCCTCTCCCGCCGCCAACACGATGGATAAGCAGGTTGCGTTTTCAGTGGTCATGAATGTTTCGAAAGCCCCAGAGTGTGTTGTGCCCCGGCAACGCATCCGCTGCCTGATCTGCAAACATAGTGCTGATTTTGAAGCGTTAACCTGTGACTGTGGAAAAATCGTTACAATAGCTGCAACACACCTGTGTCGAATCAAGATGTGGGCGGACAGTGGGCACTCCATGACCGACAATGAGCAAAGTTTGCAATCTATTCGCGTTCAGTCGGCATTTGACGACATGCGCGCCAAGACCGTTGCGCCAAGAGCTTTCGCTCCCCGACGAAATGTTGCCGGCATGGCAGGATGGACGATGGCCGCTGTCCTTGCCGTCGGGGCCGGACTTGCGACGGCCGCGATGGTGGAGCGACCCGCCGAATCGCCAGTGGAATTGGCCAGCGTCAAACCGGGAGAAAATGTGGGACCCCTGCCGTCGCTTGGCGCGCGGCTGATCGATATTGACCGAAGTCTTACGACAGCGGCCACTCGTAACCCTGGCGCGAGATCATCAGGCAACAATGAGAGCCTGCGCCTGGCCCTGTCTTCCATGCAGCGTCAGATCAACGCTCTGAGCGCTCGAAACGATCGCCTTGAACAACAGCTAAGAGCGCTACGCGCCAACACCACCGACAGCATGCTGACCGGAACGGTTCCTGCTTCTGCACAAAGTGCTCAGGATGCGGCAACGGACGCTCTAAGAGCACTCTCTGAGTCGGAAAGCAGTCAGGCGGACCAGGCAATCGCTGGTGGCCTCAACGATATGCGCCAGATGACCCAGCAGATCTCCGGCATCGACCTTGGTTCGGGCATATCTTTCGACACGCTCCGCGCGCGCTGGCTGGAGATTCAGCGGGCGCAACCGGCCGCGCTTGACGGTCTCGAGGCCCGCGCCGTCCTACGCGATGGGGCGCAAGGTCTGATTGCTCATTTGATCGTAGGACCTCTGTCCAGTCAGGATGCGGCAAGCCAGCTGTGTGAGAGCATTGGCAAAGCTGATATTTCCGATTGTCGCCCCGTGCCCTTTGAGGGTCAGCCGCTTTAAGCAAGCCTGCCTAAGCGTTGAGAAAAACGTAACCGGTCCGGCTTATATGTGGTGCGTCATCTCGACTTATGCAGTGGGTGGCAAAAGCGAAAACAGGGCGTTGCCAATCCAAAAGGACGGGTCTATACGCGCCATGTTCGGTGAGCGTTCACGCCCACCACTGGAGAGCCGATAGCTCAGTTGGTAGAGCAACTGACTTTTAATCAGTAGGTCCAGGGTTCGAACCCCTGTCGGCTCACCAAATTTCCTCAATAAAATCAGCGTTACACGGCCACACAATGGCCAAAAAACCGTCAGAATAGCGCCAAAATGGCCGCACACACTTCACACACACTTTACGAGGTGAAGATGGCGTCCCATTACGTGCTCGGCGACAAGGTTCGAATCTACAAGCGAGAACGCAGTTCAGTTTGGCAATGCGCCTGTCGTTTGGAAGGCAAAGAGTGGCGTACAAGCTCAAAAACGGACAGCTTGAGCCAAGCCAAAGAGTTCGCAGAAGATTGGTTTTTCGAACTGAGAGGCAAAAGTCGCATTGGTGAGCTCCTTGCTGAGCGGACCTTTGGCGACGCAGCGACCCAGTTTCTGAAGGAGTACGAGGTCATAACCGACGGGCAGCGCAACCCGCGCTACGTCAAAGATCACGCGGCGCGAATCCGCAATCATCTCTCTCCCTACTTTGGAGCAACCGGTCTCTCCAAAATCACGGCCGGGATGCTGCAGGAGTATCGCGTGATGCGGATGCAGATGAGTACCGATGGCAAGCCCCCCTCACGCAGCACGCTCCATCATGA
>JBCBXA010000028.1:29980-30234 GCA_039816825.1 Pseudomonadota bacterium
ACGCTCAGACAAGTGCTCAAGACCGCGCTACGTCATGGATGGATAAGTTTTCTGCCTGACTTCTCCGCACCGTATCGTAGCTCTGGCAAGGTAGGGCACCGAGCCTGGTTCTTGCCCGACGAGTACAAACGCCTCTATGAACGCACGCGGGAGCGAGCAAGAGAAGCACAAGGCCTCAATTGGCAACACGCTGCCGAGCAGCTGCATGACTACGTGCTGATTATGGCCAACACGGGCCTCAGACCCGATGAAGC
>JBCBXA010000029.1:0-29171 GCA_039816825.1 Pseudomonadota bacterium
CCCCCGCCGACGTGAAGAAAAACGCCGACGGCGGGGGCATCGCCCATCTGGCCGAAAAAGGCCTGCCAGTCTTCAGATACGGAAGACGGGTTGTCCTGCCACTTCGCATAAAGCTGCTCAATGTAGACGGCGTTTGCCCCGTCGAGGAACTGCGTCTGCGCGAAGATTTCGTTCTGTTCCTGGCGTGCCATTTGGCGCTCCGTTGGTTTGAAAATTGGGTGCGGCCGTGTGCCGACTATCCTTTGATGGCTTCCAGCAATGTTTCGCCCAGCTTGGCGGGTGATGGCGACACGCGGATGCCGGCTGCTTCCATGGCGGCGATTTTGGATGGGGCATCGCCCTTGCCGCCGGAGACCACGGCCCCGGCATGGCCCATGGTGCGGCCTGGAGGTGCTGTAACGCCGGCAATGAAGCCAGCCATCGGCTTCTTGCGACCCTTGGCGGCTTGTTCGGTGAGCCAGGCGGCGGCCTCTTCTTCCGCCGAGCCGCCGATCTCGCCAATCATGATGATGCTTTCGGTCTCATCATCGTCCAGGAACATGTCGAGGACGTCGATGAACTCGGTGCCCTTAACGGGGTCGCCGCCAATACCCACAGCCGTGGTCTGGCCAAGGCCTGCATTGGACGTCTGGAACACAGCTTCATAGGTCAGCGTGCCGGAACGCGAGACCACGCCCACCGAGCCCTTCTTGAAGATGGAGCCCGGCATGATGCCGATCTTGCACTCATCAGGCGTCAGGATGCCGGGGCAGTTCGGGCCCACCAGACGGGAGTTGGAAGCATCGAGTTTAGCTTTCACCTTCACCATGTCCATCACGGGAATACCCTCGGTGATGCAGATGATCAGAGGGATCTCAGCGTCAATGGCCTCGATGATGGCCGCGCCCGCACCAGCCGGTGGCACGTAAACAACCGAAGCGTCCGCACCGGTTTCGGCTTTGCCTTCAGCCACCGAAGCGAAGATCGGCAGGCTCTTGTCCGCATCGCTTTCCCATGTGCTGCCACCCTTTTTGGGGTGAATGCCGCCTACCATTTGGGTGCCATGGTAGGCCAAAGCCTGATTGGTGTGGAACGTCCCCGTTTTGCCCGTCAGGCCCTGAACGAGGATCTTCGTGTCTTTGTTGATGAGGATGGACATGGATCGGTTTCCGTTTCCGTCTTTAATTCGTGTTGGAGGTGTCGGTTGCGTCGGGCCGCTCAAGTTCCAGTGTGATCTGGCTCGAATCGGGCCCTCCGAAGCCAACGAAATTGGTGATGGTGAGGGTGCCGCTTATCGGACCTTTGGCGCTGCCGAGGCGCTTTGCTTTGGCAAAGCTCCACTGGCGGTTGGTGCCTTCGCGGCCGAAATGATGGGTTGGTGCGGGGCTTTCGCCGACAAACATGCCGCGCTTGAGGAGCAGCAACAGATTGTCCTCAGCTTCGAGGCCTGAATAGCCAGAGCCAAAGACAAGGCATCCGAGTGCCGGTGCGTCCTTCATCTGCCCTTCGACATATTGAACGATGATGTCGCCGCCAGCCTTGCGTGCCGCATCACCCAGATAGGCACTTCGCCGCCAGCCATACATGTTGGTGGGCTGGTCGATGGCATGGGACAGAACCACCTGATCGCCGCCTTCATCGGGCAAGACCTGAAGTTCTTCCAGCGCGAGATCGAGGCGTTCAAAGTCCGGGGCCGTGTCAAGACAAGCCTTCCGAAACACGTCGATCGCCCTCGGCAGTTCCGCCAAACGCTCCTGTGCAGCAAAGTCGTGCTGGCTCGCCGCAGCGCTTGCTACGGTTGCCATCAATGCACCAACAATTGCGGCGGCTCGGATCATTTGGTCAGCACCACCACATTGATGAGGCTGCCCGCGTCATCGACGCCGGTTTTGCCGTTGAGAAACACTTTGACGTCTGCATTTCCACCAGCCCATATGGTGGAGAGCTGGCCATCGGAAGCCACGTCGCGGCTCGCGGGCTCCTTGCCCGCAAGATCGGTGAGCTGCGCGATGAAGACGTCCGACTTGTCCTGACCATCCAGCACCAGTGTGCACGATGTAGACTGGCCGTCAGCAAAGTCCGGGAAGGTTTCAACCAGCGGAGCAGGCACATCGCCCTGGGCTGTCACGACCCGGAAGACACGCTGGCCGATGGGGGCATCCCACCCTTCCACCGTGTCAGCGCCGCCCTGCGGCTCAAACGCTTCCAGATCGCCTGGCTCCAGCGGTGTCCACGCCAACTGACCGGCCATCCGGCGAATGCCCTCAAGGTTGGGCACCTGGCCGTAGCAGACGCGGTTGAACACGAAGATCGAGTTCACATCCGATGCGTCGGTGGAATCCGGCACGACGGGGGCTTGTTGGGCAAAGGCACTGCCGCCTGTAAGCGTCAGCGCCAGAGCGAAGATCGAGGGCGTTCTCACCAACTACCCCTGAACCGCTTTCACGATTTTCTGGGCCGCGTCGTCGAGATCATCGGCGGCTATGACGTCGAGGTCGGAGCTGTTGATGATGGCCTTGCCTTCTTCCACTTTCGTGCCTTCAAGACGCACGACGAGGGGCACTTTGAGGCCGACTTGCTCGACCGCCGCCAGCACGCCGTTGGCGATGATGTCACAGCGCATGATGCCGCCGAAAATGTTCACCAGAATGCCCTGGACGTTCGGGTCTGACGTGATGATCTTGAAAGCCGCCGTCACTTTCTCTTCGGTGGCGCCACCGCCCACATCGAGGAAGTTGGCAGGCTCGGCGCCGTAGAGCTTGATGATGTCCATGGTGGCCATGGCCAGGCCCGCGCCGTTGACCATGCAGCCAATATTGCCGTCGAGGGCGACGTAGGACAGATCGTATTTGGAGGCCTCGATTTCCTTGGCGTCTTCCTCTGTCTCGTCCCGCAGGGCCGCAACATCGTCGTGGCGGAAGAGCGCATTGCCGTCGAAGGAGACCTTGGCGTCGAGAACACGCAGATGGCCGTCCTTCATGACGATGAGCGGGTTGATCTCGAGCAGGCTCATGTCCTTCTCGGTGAAGGCTTTGTAGAGCGTCGGAAAGAGCGTCTTCGCGTCTTCAGCGGCTGCACCTTCCAGCTCAAAGGCGCTGATCAGGCGGGCCACCGTGCCGTCATGGACGCCATCTTCCGGGTTGATGTCGATGGTGTGGATCTTCTCAGGCGTGTCGTGGGCCACGGCTTCAATGTCCATGCCGCCTTCGGTGGAGGCGACGAATGCGACTTTGCCCGTCTCGCGGTTCACGAGGAGCGAGCAGTAGAGCTCAGTCTCAATGTCAGCGCCGTCTTCAAGGTAAAGGCGGTTGACCTGCTTGCCGGCATCGCCGGTCTGGGCCGTCACCAGCGTGTTGCCGAACATCTCGTCTACATGGGACCGCACTTCATCTTCGGTGAAGGCAAGACGAACGCCGCCCTTCGCGTCCGGCCCGAGCTCCTTGAACTTGCCCTTGCCGCGGCCGCCAGCGTGGATCTGGCTTTTCACCACATAAAGCGGGCCGGGGAGAGCTGAGATAGCGCCTTCCACATCGTCCTTCGATAGGATGGGAACGCCCTGGGCGACGGGGGCGCCGAAGCTCTTGAGAAGCTGCTTGGCCTGATATTCGTGAATGTTCATGGGAGGTGTCTCCGCTTCGTATCGGTGTGATCTGGATGTGTTATTGGAGGTTCGCGCCTTCGATGCGCGCGCCGGAGAAGGTGTTGGCCAGGCTCTCGCCCGGGCCGGTGTAAATCGGAGTGTGGGTGGCGCAATCGATGGCGTTGGCCAGTGCTGCCGCGCCGCGGGCCACACCATTGGCCTGTTCGACCGACGCGTCGACAATCGCGATGGGGCAGGATCCAACGCCAAACGGCAGCACTTTGTAGACAACGAGGGCCTGAGCTTTCCCGAGATCGGGGTCGCAGGGTTCGATGAAGAAGCGCAGGATGGCTGCATGGGGCGGGCTGTCGCCCTGATAGCGCCATTCGATGGTGTCGTTCACCGAGTTGAAGGGGCTGAAACTGCTCCAGCTGGCGGGCTGCTCACCAAAACCAACGGAAAAGCGCAAATCGCCCTCGGCCACATAGACGGTGGTTCCGCCCCAGGCCGCGTCCGGGCATTCCAGCGAAACGCCGGTGCCTTCTTCGAATTCTTCGATAACCGTGCAGGCGTCGAGGGTGAGCTTGGTATAGGCAGAGGAAGGGGTTGCGTCTTGGGCGAATGCCGGGCCTGGATGGAAAAGCAGAAGACACAGAACGGTAAATATTTTCAAGTTTGGCCTCATGCTGCTGCTTTGAAGCTCATGACTTGATCCAACTCCCGCAAGTCATCTTCGGTTCGGATCACCGCAGGTACACCATTGCCCACGAGAATGGCTCCATGGAGGAACTCTCCAATCTCCCAGCCACTCATTTCTTCGTATTTGTCAGACGTGAATGCCAATTCTGGCTTATCGACGCTCAGCGATTCGCAAAGAACTTCCGTACGCAGAAAGTCAGACATCTGTCGACGAGTTTTGTTTGCGACCTCTCGGATTACATCCAGCGTTTCCATGGTCAGTGACCGTATCTCGCGTACAGATCTAACACTGTGTTTAAGGCGTTCGGAAAGCCTGCTGTGTAATGAGTTTTTCGGGTCTAAAATGAGTAGAAATAAATTTCCTCTTCTGGGGTCTCCATTGTCTATCAACGCTTCCTGATAATCTGGAGTCAAGCGCAGCAGCCTGTAGACTTCGATTACCAGCCGAAATGTCTCCCAGAAATTTACGTGGCCGCCGATAATGTACCGGCCTCTGTCAACCACTGTGCTCATTTCTGCGAATGCGATGTACTGCTGATAGTGCGCTGAAGTTGCAAACTCCGTCTCGCCGAAACGGCTGGGATCATATCGTCTCCGAGAAGGAGGCCGGCCGCTGAACAGCGGGCCGGTAAGTGCTACGTATTCATCGGCATGTTGGCGGAAATTGCGGACCGTACGCACCTGATCGCGTAAGGCTGGGAGGTTAGGAAAGCGCTGTTCGCGAAATACTCCACGCTCGAATGCTTTCTCCATCCACATGAACAGTCGGTGAAGCGAGTCTATGTATGCGGTTTCATACGCGCGACGCTCAAATCCGAGATTTCTAACAACTCGATTGTCCTTCCTGTAGAAAAAGGCGTCGGCAAGATCAGCATCAGGGTCTGCAATAGGGAAGCATTTTTTTCCGAAGTGCACACAAGCATAAGCAATCTGCGCAAATGTGGCAGCGAACTTCCTGTTCTCGATTGCCTGATCTGACACAGTTCTACTTCAGATCCCCATTGAGTCCGCGGCAGGCATCGCAGAGTTCGGCGACGGCATCGACTGACTTCTGGAACATGGCGGCTTCTTCCTTGTCGAAGTCCACTTCGATGACGCGCTCAATGCCGGCGGCGCCGATGACTGTGGGCACGCCCACATACATGTCCTTGACGCCGTACTCGCCCTTGAGGTGGGCGGCGCATGGCAGGACGCGTTTTTTGTCCTTGAGATAGGCGTCGGCCATGGCGATGGCGGATGCGGCGGGGGCATAGTAGGCCGAGCCGTTGCCCAGCAGGTTGACGATCTCACCGCCGCCCTTGCGGGTGCGGTCCACGATTTCCTCAAGGCGATCGGCGGTGATCCAGCCCATTTTCACCAGATCGGTGAGCGGGATGCCGCCGACAGTGGAGTAGCGGGTCAGCGGCACCATGGTGTCGCCGTGGCCGCCCAGAACAAAGGCTGTGACATCTTCCACGGACACATCAAATTCTTCAGCCAGGAAGTAGCGGAAGCGGCCGCTGTCGAGCACGCCGGCCATGCCCACAACCTTGGTCTTTGGCAGGCCAGAGAATTGCTGCAGTGCCCAAACCATGGCGTCGAGCGGGTTGGTGATGCAGATCACAAAGGCGTCGGGTGCATACTTCTTAATGCCAGCGCCCACCTGCTCCATGACCTTGAGGTTGATGCCCAGAAGGTCATCGCGGCTCATGCCCGGCTTGCGCGGAACGCCAGCGGTGACGATGCAGACGTCGGCGCCTTCAATGGCTTCATAGCTTTGCGTGCCCGAAAGACGGGCATCGAAGCCGTCAACCGGGGAGCTTTCCGCAATGTCCAGTGCTTTGCCCTGAGGCATGCCTTCAGAGATGTCGAACAGCACAATGTCGCCCATCTCTTTGAGACCCGCCAAATGGGCGAGGGTTCCACCGATCATGCCGGAGCCGATGAGTGCGATCTTGTTGCGTGCCATGGAAATTCTCTATCCGTCAGTCAATTTCTCTAACCTGTCGTTGCACAAAACATCGGACCCGTGGACCCACCATCATGTGCAAGGCCCGGCACTACATATTCCTCAACGGGAGAGCTTGTGCGGGCGGAGAGGGCATAGTCCGAAGACGTACCTGCCGCAACTCAAACCAAATTCATCAATTAGTACAGCTTGTTGCTCTCTACAGATCTTACGTAAACGTAAGATAAACGGCGAAATGAGGTTCTGACACGCTCAGCTAACGGTCCTTGTCGAACTGTTCAGCGCCTTCGATTGGCCTGAGCCAGGGCTCACGGCGGGTTGTCCAGAGTTCATATTGTGGTTTGAACCGTCCCGGTTCGTCCATGGCCCCCAGATGTAACTCAATTTCCTCGCCTGAAACGGCATAGACGCTGGAACCGCAACGGGGGCAAAACGCGCGACCTTCATGGAAGCGAGGCGTCCCCTCCAGCGTTACTGCGGTCGAAGCAAAGATCGCGGCTGCATAGAAGGGTGTTCCATGGTGTTTCCTGCAGTCGAGGCAATGGCACACGCCCACGCGCAACGGGTCACCAGCAGCAGCGAAGCGGATGGCTCCGCAACTGCATCCGCCCGTCGCCACGCTCATGACGCTTGTTGGTGGCGCGAGGCCCAGGCGGCCAGCCATTCCGCCGAGCGCATCTCATTAAGCCGGGATTGGGTGCGTTCAAACTCGAACCCCTCCGTGCCCGGTGCATTGCGGTAGAGGTTCCAAGGTTCTGCTGCGGCGGACGCGGCCAGTCGTGATCCGGCATCATAAAGAGTGTCGACCAGTATAATGAAGCGCTTGGCTTCGTTGCGTCGGGCCGGATCGATGATCGGAATGTCGTCGACCACAAAGCTGTCGAACCGCTCAGTCAGTGCCAAATAATCGTGTGCACCGATTGGCTGTTCGCAAAGCTGGCCGAAGCTCGCCCGCACGGCGCGCCCCGCTTGGCGGGAGATTGTCAGTTCGCGTCCATGGACTGTGATCGGCTGGCTTTGTTCCTGAACTGCAGCGGTCGTCCAGTTTCTCCAGACTTCATCCAATGCGGCTGTGGTGTTCATTCCCAAAGGCGCAAACCAGACGGCACCGGTGTCGATGCGCAGGCGCCGATAATCTGTCGGTGCATCGAGGCGCAGTGTTTCGGCGTGCTGCTGCAGGAGGTCGATGAAGGGTAGAAAGCGGTCACGGTTGATGCCGTCTTTGTAAAGGCCGTTGGGGGGTACATTGGAAGTCGCGATGACGGTCACACCGCGCTCGAACAGCACGGAGAACAGGCGCGACAGGATCATCGCATCAGCGATGTCGCTGATGGCGAACTCGTCAAAACACAAAAGCCGGAGACCGCCCGCGTGGGCATCCACAATGGCGTTCGCAACCGGCGGAACAGGGTCTTCCTGTTTGGTCTCGCCCGCCCGATAGGCCTCTCGATGCCTGTGTATAGCGGCGTGCACATCCCGCATGAAGGCGTGAAAATGGCTCCGTTTCTTCGCGGTGAATGGCGCTGCCTCAAAGAACATGTCCACGAGCATCGTCTTGCCGCGACCGACCGAGCCCCAAATGTAAAGGCCCTTTACGGGCTGTCTTACTCGCTTTCCCTTCGCAAAAAGCCAGCCAAGCGCTGAGGTTTTGGATGCCAAAGTGCGATCGGTCTCGGCGGCCTGCAGCTCGTCCAGCACGAGGTCCAGCTTCTGGGCAATGTCTTCCTGAACCGCATCGGCTTCCAGCAGTCCGCTGGCCACCATCGCCTTCAACTGGGCGCGCACTGAAGCAGCCGTACCGTCGCTATCAGGTGCGGTTGGAGCAACAGGCATGCAGTTTCCTATCCTGTGCGCCCTGAGAGTGAGGTCGGTTCCAGTGAGCCGGGCTTACGCGTCGCGGCTCAGGGTGACGGCTGTTCCGCCAGACGTCTTGCCGTCAAGGCGCTGGCCGCCGGTGCGGAACAGGCGCGCCACCGCCGATCCGCTATCATCGTAGAGCACCATCTGATTGCCGCTCACATTCCATTCCCGGACATTGCTCAACTCAGCATCCGGGCAGCGCAGGGGGCTGGCCTGGAAGTGCGTGGACCTGCGGGTGAAAGATGTTGCCAGCCGACAGGTGCCTCCAGCGACTTGAACGTTCCAGACGCCGGCCACCGAGCCACGATCCAGCGGTTCATTGCTGACAGGGGCACTGGATGCGGCATTGGGTTGGGCTACCGGCTCTGTGCTTGCGATGTCACTCTGCTCCGGTGGGATCGGCAGGCCTGTGAGAGGATCAATCGCCCCAGGCTGTCCGGGAGTGGTGGGCGGTAGCGGCTGCGATGAAACCGTGCCAGCTGGGGCCGGAGGTAATGGCTGAACAGTGCTCAGAGGTTCCACGCTCCGCGTGCATGCAGCGAGGGCCACGCTTGAAAGGAGCAAAACCGCCACGGGCGCAACGTGCATGCTGCTGCCATTTCGAAATGCGGAATAGGTGAGAAAACTCATAGAACAGGTCCAAGCTTGCAGGCCGCGCGATCAACAGTCGACTGACAACCTTTTGAGATAAGTGAAGCCGTCTCACAAGGTGCCGAAAGGGCAGAGGATGCGCACGGTGCGGATTTTTCTACGTTTGTTCCGTGTTTGCAGTCGGGATTCGGCATTTTGTGGGCAACCATTCCCTTTCTCAGATGTTTGTGGAGGCGAGCAGCTAATAGTGCGTTAACGCATGTCGTAATTTGCTACACGCGATCACAAATGAGTCATATGCGCGACATGAAGTTGGTGCATAGCGCTTTGCATGGACATGCGGCATCAGGGTTACTCCCGCATACGCATGTGAGATAAGACGTGCCGAAACGTCGACAAACGGGATCTGCGGGTCCGTGGAGGTGAAGATGGCTCTGGTTCCCACAAAGCGCGTCACCCACGCTGCTGGCACCAATGGGCGTTTTGCTGATCCTCAACCGGCGATCCGCGAGCGGCGCGATACATCGGTGATGGCGGACCCTGACCGGGCGCCGCAGACCGACCCCAACACCCATATTGTCGATCAGCTGATCGCAGAGCGTGGCGGTCGGATTTCCGACTCAATCGTTTGGCCGCTGGTCCGGCCGCTATTGCATAAATTCCTGCATTATGGCGAAGCCGTGCAGATGGCTGACCACATTGCCGATCTCCCAGCCGCTGAAGGCATGGATATTGTGTCGCGCCGTTTGCAGCTGGACGTTCAAACGGTCGGTCTGGAAAATGTGCCGCGTGCCGGCTCCTTTATCATCGTCTGTAACCATCCAACCGGCATAGCCGACGGCGTTGCGATGTGGGATGCGCTTGCCTCCCACAGGCCTGACATGACGGTGTTCGCCAACCGCGACGCGATCCGCGTGAGCCGTCGACTGAGCGATGTCATCATTCCTGTCGAATGGCGCGACGGCTACAAGACACGCGATAAAAGCCGGGAGACCCTGCGGTTGACCAGCGCCGCCATCAAGGCGGAAAGGCCCATTGTCATTTTCCCTTCGGGGCGGATCGCTTACTGGGCCAATGGCGGGCTAACAGAAAGGGAGTGGCAGACTTCGGCTCTGACGCTCGCCCGAAAGTACAATCTCACCGTTGTTCCGGCCAATATGCGAAGCCGCAATTCGGGCCTTTTCTATTGGTTTGCCAAGTGGAGCCGCGAACTGCGGGACATGACGGTATTTCACGAACTGCTGAACAAGCAGGGCACCCGCTTCGACATCACCTTTGGAAAGCCCATCGCCCCGGAGACGCTCGACCTTGAGGGCTCAGGCATGACCGAGTTGCTGCAGGATTTCTGTGTCAATGAGTTGGCGAGCCGGCCGGATGCGGTGTTCGACCCGCGTGCCAAGCTGCGAAAGGGCTAGGCGGCCATCCGGGCGACGAGTCGACCGTTGCGCACATGATCGCCCACGGCTGACACTATGTCGCCTGCGTTCACACCATCAGCGCCCCCCAAGGTCACTGGCAAGGTCACTGGAGAGAAGTCTTCAGCATGGGCTGACAGGCTGCCGTCTTTGTTGGGGCGCTCCACCAGCACCTGAGTAACACTGCCGACCTTCCCGGCCAGGTGCTTTTGCAGCGCGTTGTCGGCTACGACCCGAAGGCGCGCAGCGCGCTCTTTGACGAGGCTGCGATCGAGCTGAGGCATGCGCGCTGCTGGCGTGTTTGGGCGGGGCGAGAACGGAAACACATGCACGAACGACAGATTTGCATCTTCCACCAGAGACAGCGTGTTGGCGAACATCTCTTCGGTTTCTGTCGGAAACCCTGCCATCAGGTCGGCACCGAAAGCGATGTCCGGGCGTGCGGATTTCAGCTCCGAACAAAAGCGCAGCGTGTCATCGCGCAGATGCCGCCGCTTCATGCGCTTGAGGATCATGTCGTCTCCTGACTGCAAAGAGAGATGAAGATGCGGCATGAAACGCGGGTCGGAGATGATGATGTCCTGAAGCTCCTGATCCACTTCTATGGAGTCTATAGAGCTCAGCCGGAGGCGCTTGAGGTCCGGAACCTGATTGAGAATGCGGCGCACGAGACTGCCCAGTGTCGGCTTTCCGGGAAGGTCCGGCCCGTAGGACGTGGTGTCGACGCCGGTGAGCACGACTTCCTGATAGCCGTTTCCAACCAGCCGTTTTACCTGCTCGACAACGGGCCCGGCAGGAACGGACCGCGAGTTTCCACGACCATAGGGAATGATGCAAAACGTGCAGCGGTGGTCGCAGCCGTTCTGCACCTGAACAAAGGCGCGGGCGCGGCCTTCAATGCAGTCCACCATGTGAGACGCGGTTTCGGACAATTCGAAAATGTCGTTGACCCGGACCTTCTCATAGAGATTGACGCCGAACTCGGGCAATGCGCGATAGGATTGGGCGTGAAGCTTGTCCTCATTGCCCAGCACCAGATCCACTTCATCCATTTGGCCGAAGCTCTCGGGGTCGGTCTGCGCCGCGCATCCGGACACGATGATGCGACTGTCTGGATTTTCTCTGCGCGCTCGGCGTATGGCCTGTTTGGCCTGGCGGACGGCCTCGCCGGTGACGGCGCATGTGTTAATCAGGACGGCATCGGTCAGGCCGGCGGCCTCTGCCTCCCGCTGCATGACTTCGCCCTCATAGGTGTTGAGGCGACAACCGAATGTCAGGGTTCTGACGGCCATGTCAGTCCTCTTCCGAGCTGTCAGGGTCATCCTGTTCCAGGCGACGCCAGGCGCCGGTGGCCGGTTCAACCATGCCACCCCATTCAAACTCTGCCGGGCCTGTCATGAAGACGCGCCCGTTGCGTCCGTCTTCGGCATTCTGCCAGTCAATGCCCAGATCTCCACCCGGGACAGTGACTGTGGCTTGGGGGTCCGTCATGCCGAGCCTGTGGGCAGCCACGAGGGTCGCGCAGGCGGCGGAGCCGCATGCTTTTGTGAGGCCCGCGCCCCGCTCCCAAGTGCGGATCTGAATGTGCGACCGGTTCAGCACATTGGCGATCGAGATGTTGGCACGATCGGGAAAGATGGGATGGTTTTCCAGCACGGGTCCGAAGCGGTCCAGATCGTAGCTCCAGACATCTTCCGGTGCCCAGAAGATGGCATGGGGATTGCCCATGTTCACAGCTGAGGGCGTGTGCAGAACCGGATTGTCGATGGGTCCGATCTGCAGCTCTATGTTGCGCGTATCGGCGAACTCTTCGGCCAGGGGAATGTCCTGCCAGTCAAACAATGGAGCGCCCATATCCACCGTGATGGCGCTCGGGCCGTTGTCTTTGGCGGTCAGAATTCCGGCACGGGTTTCAAAGGTAAACGCGTTGCGTCCGGTTTCGCCGGCCAGCGCATAGACCACGCAGCGCATGCCGTTGCCGCATGCACCGGCCTGGGAACCATCCGTGTTCCAAATCCGGATATAGGCGTCCGTGCCATCGGTAGATGGCTGACGGATTTCCATGATCTGATCGAAGGCTGTGTCTTCATGTGCCGCAAGAGCCACGGCTGCCTCTGGCGTCACGTGGTCGGATCGACAGCGCATGTCGATCACAAGGATTTCGTTGCCCAGCCCATTCATGCGCGCAAAGCGTGCCCAACTGCCTGTTGAGGCGCCTGTCGTGCCGGATGCTGTGTTGATGGGAGCGGACATGGTGTCCATATGGCAGGGGTTCTGCGGCTTTGCCAGAGGGTGAGAGGGCGAGAGGGTGCGCCTAAGCGACCATTTGGTCCAGGGTCCCGACCCTAAGCCTTGCGCTGTGCAACGCGGATTTCAGCAGGGTCAGTCGGCGGTGCCCTGCGATCGCTTGCGCTGGAGCCGACGGCACGCTGGCGACGGTCAATGCCGGCGGCGCTGTCGCCCTTGAAGATGGCGCGGCCACGCCCGGCATCCTTGGCCAGGTACAGAGCTTCGTCGGCATTTCGAACCAGTTCACCCACTGACAGTCCGTGCTCGGGTGCATTGGCCACACCAATCGATGAACCAATCGAAATGGAGTTGCCCTCGAAGGACACGGGCTGGCATGCGGCCTCGATGAGGCACTCACACACAAATTCCAGCGCTTCGCCGTCATGCACACCGTGAACAATCGCCATGAATTCATCGCCGCCAATGCGTGATAGCTCGCCGATGGGCGAGATGATGGCGTTCATCCGACGGGCAACCGTACGCAGAACGTGGTCGCCCGCGTCGTGGCCGAAGCTGTCATTGGCCTGCTTGAAGTGGTCGAGATCAATCGCCAGAAGCGCAAACGGGCGTTCAACGGCCTCTGCCGTGGCTTCATCAATGCGGATGTCGAACTTCGAGCGATTGGCCAGGCCCGTCAGGCTGTCATGGTGCGCGAGATGACGGTTCTGGCTTTCAGAGTCTGCCAGGGCCTGAAGCGTTGATGAGAACCGGCTGCCGATGATGTAGACGGCGGCACCAGCAATCAGCAGCAGAATACAGATGGTTGGTGCCACGGCACGCAGGATCGCAAAGCGCGGTGGAACGGGCTGCCAGCTCGCCTCCACCGCAGGGGCGCTCGGACCATTCGATATCAGGGCGCTGGCACTGGCGGTGTCTGAACCCGCAAATTCCGAAAGCTTGAGGTCATTGAGCTGCAGGCGACCAGCCATCTCCGCGATCACATTGTCACTGACTGGCAGGGATGCCACGGCGATGATGGGACTGTCTTTCACGCCCGCCAGCTTCACGCTTGTCGGCAGAACCGGCTGAGCGACCATCAGCTTCAGCTTGCCCTTCACATAGCGAAAGCCATAGCTGGTGAGCCCGAGGCGTTCGCGCTTGGCGTCGGCAGGCACCAGGGCACCACGCCGTGTCTCTATCTTCACCGCGTGAAACTGATCCACGACATCGGCCACCAGATCGGCGGAGTTGACCATCACCTGCTGGTCGAGCTCACGGTCAGAGACCTGGGTCAGCCACGCGGTGGCCTTGAACAGACCGCCCTGCGAGAAGACGACCGACTCGAACCCGAAGCTGTTCCACGCCTGAGGCACGATTTCCGGCTTCAGCATCTCGAGGTCGAGCTCGTCCTTGGTTGCGGTGAACACAACGTCGTTGCGCGTAAGCAGCCTCATATTCCTCAGGGATGCGTGGGCAAGACGCTCGAACTCAAGGGCAACCAGACGGCGTTCGGACTCCAGCGTCATGCGATTGGCCAGATTGCCCGCAAAGTCGGCCACAAACACCAAGGAAGCGATAAACATGACCAAAGTAATGAGCGCAGCCGTCCAGACACGGTTCACCAAACGGCGACCGTCCGTATTCTCCAAACCGGCGGTCCGGTCGGCCGATATGCCTGCAATGGCGCTCTTCATGCCACAATCAGACCACAGGAAGCTTAAAGAAAAGCTTATGGTTCTGGTCTGAAAGCGGAATTCGAGCTGTCTATCTTGACAGCAGGAAGCTCGCCATGGTGTACCAGCGGCGCTCTGCAGACATTCCTCCGCAGCAGCCGACCATGGGGCAAGCACCACCATGGAGGTCAACACCCGACAGCGCGTTGCGCCCTCGGGTGATTTTTCGGTTGCTGTTGGGGTTGTTCGTTAGAGCGACTACCTTTGGGATGAACCCTGAAGGGCAAAGGAAAAGACATGTTTCAATCGCTTTCTGATCGCCTCGGCTCGATCTTTGATGGCCTGACCCGTCGCGGCGCGCTCTCCGACAAGGATGTGAGCGCGGCCCTGCGCGAAGTGCGCCGGGCTCTGCTGGAAGCGGATGTCGCGTTGGAAGTGGTGCGCGACTTCACCGACCGTGTGCGGGAAAAGGCGGTTGGCGCCGATGTAGTGAAGTCGGTCACGCCGGGCCAGATGGTCGTCAAGATCGTCCATGATGAACTCGTGGCGACCCTCGGCTCGGACGCTGAGACCATTGATCTGAATGCGCCTGCTCCGGTCACGTTCATGATGGTGGGTCTCCAGGGCTCCGGTAAGACGACCACCACCGGCAAGCTGGCCAAGCGCCTGAAGGAAAAGAGCGGCAAGAAGGTCATGATGGCTTCACTGGACGTGAACCGTCCTGCCGCTCAAGAGCAGCTCAAGCAGTTGGGTGAACAAACCAGCGTTGACACCCTGCCCATCATTACGGGCCAGGACCCCGTATCCATCGCCAAGCGGGCGCAGCAAGCGGCCAAGCTGGGCGGGTTTGACGTTCTTATCCTGGATACTGCGGGGCGCACCTCCATCGATGAGCCGCTGATGGTGGAAATGGCGGACATCGCCCACGCCACCGAGCCTCACGAAATTCTGCTCGTGGCCGACAGCCTCACCGGTCAGGACGCGGTGAACGTCGCCAAGAATTTTGACGAACGCATTCCGCTGACCGGACTTGTGCTGACGCGCGTCGATGGCGATGGCCGCGGCGGTGCGGCGCTCTCCATGCGCGCCGTCACGGGCAAGCCCATCAAGTTGATCGGCACGGGCGAGAAGATGGACGCGCTGGAGGACTTCCACCCCAGCCGCATTGCGGACCGCATTCTGGGAATGGGCGATATCGTCTCCCTGGTGGAAAAGGCCGCTGAGACCATCGACGCTGAAAAAGCGCAGGCGATGGCCAAGAAGATGCAGGCCGGCAAGTTCGACATGAACGACTTCGCCGATCAGATCCGCCAGATGCAAAATATGGGCGGCATGGGCGGCATTATGGGCATGCTGCCCGGTATGAAGAACGCTTCAAAGCAGCTAGCAGCCGCCGGCATGGATGAGAGCCTTTTCAAGCGGCAACTCGCCATCATTGGCTCCATGACGAAGGGCGAGCGCAGCCAGCCTGATGTTATGAAGGCGAGCCGCAAGAAGCGCATTGCCGCCGGTTCCGGCGTTCAAGTGTCTGAGGTCAACAAGCTCATCAAGATGCACCGCCAGATGGCGGATATGATGAAAAAGATGAGCAAAGACAAGGGCATGATGAAGCGCATGATGGGTGGGCTCATGGGTAAGGGCGGCGGCATGCCGGACCCTGAAGCCATGCGCGCCCAGATGATGGCCGGGGCAGATGGAAAGGGCGCTCAGAAAGGCATGCCGAGCACTGAAGAACTGGAGCGCATGCAGCAGGCGTTGGGCAGCAACTCCATCGCGGGCGGAATGCCGGGCTTGGGTGGATTGCCCGGTCTTGGCGGTGGTGGCTTGCCGGGCCTTGGCGGCCTGCCCGGACCGCGGGGTGGGAAGAAGAAGCGATGAGCTACTCGCTCACCTATCCTGACCCATCATCGCAAACCTTGGTCCCGATCATCGAGACCGAGCGCCTGATCCTGCGCGCGTTTGCAAAGAGCGACATTGACCGCTTTGCCGAGATGCATGGCGATGAAGAAGCCACGCGGTTCACCGGCGGCGTCAAGGACCTGTCGGCCAGCTGGCTGCGCATGTCTGCCATGCTGGGTTCCTGGTCCCTGAAGGGGTTTGGGCCCTTTGCCGTGGAAGCCAAGCGCGACCGGAAACTGGTCGGTCTTGCCGGTCCTTGGCAGCCCGAAGGCAAGTGGAAAGAGGCCGAGCTCAGCTATGCTTTCCATCCCGACAGCCACGGCCAGGGATTTGCCAAGGAAGCCGTGGAGGCGTGTCTGCGCTTTGTCTATGAAACGCTGGAATGGCCGGAGGCCATGAGTTGTATCGACAAGGAAAACACCAAGTCGATTGCGCTGGCCGAGAAGCTCGGCGCGCGTTTCGAGCGCAACATCAAGATCTACAAGATCGTGCCAGTGCAGGTCTGGCGCTACCCCTATCCCGCCGAGTTCGATGAGAACTGGAATCTGTGGGGGGCGGAATGAAGGTCGAATTCGAGATACCGACGCTTGAGACAGAGCGCCTGCGCCTGCGTGGCCTCACTGAAGCTGATCTGGATGGATTTGCCTCCATCTATGCGGACGCGGAGAACGCCCGCTTCATTGGGGGTGTGGTCAGCCGTCACGAGTGCTGGCGCAAAATTGTGCTGATGATCGGTCATTGGCACCTGCGCGGCTGGGGTATCTTCGCACTTGAAAGCAAGGCCGATGGCCAGTTTATCGGCTATTGCGGCCCTTGGCGCCCGGACAGCTGGCAGCATGATGAGATCGCCTATTCGCTCGCTCCTGGGCAAAGTGGCAAGGGTCTGGCTGCTGAAGCTGCCCGGCGCGCCATTCGCTTTGCTTACGAGAGTTGCGGCTGGTCGAGTGCCGTGTCTTATGTCGATGCCGGCAATGAAGCGTCGCGTCGAGTCGCTCAGAAAAATGGCGCCCACCGAGACGGCAGCGCGACAATTCTTGACGACGAGATCGTCGAGGTATGGCGCTACCCGTCGCCCGAACAGTTCAGCGCACTGTTCCCATTTCGGGGCTCAGCATGACCACGATTCCTGTGATCGAAACCAAACGGCTGATTCTGCGTGGCTGGGATATTGGCGATCTCGATAGCTTTTTCGCCCTGTACGAGGATCGGCAATACGCGTCCTATGTCAGCAGTGTGGAAACGCGCTGGCAGGCGTTTGAAAAGCTCGCGGCACTCATAGGCCATTGGCACATGCGGGGTTTTGGGCGGTTCTCGGTTCGGGAAAAATCCACTGGCAAGCTTATTGGACATTGCGGTGGAAGCCAGATCGACGGCAACCGCGAGCATGAAATGAACTACACGTTTCATCCAGATATCGCTGGTCAGGGCTATGCATCCGAGGCTGTTATCTCTGCGCTTCGTTACTTCTACACCAAGTGTGGATGGGTGACGGCCGTTAGCGAAATTCATCCGGAAAATACGCGATCAATCGCTTTGGCTAAACGGCTGGGCGCTGCGTTTGAGACCACCCGCACAAAAGACGGCGTGGGGTACCAGATGTGGCGACATCTGTCGTCGGAAGTCCTTGAAAAGCGGTTTTCGGAGGTGGGTGCATGACCGGTATCACAGCTGAAATTCCCACTATTGAAACTAAAAGCCTGCTCATGCGTGGTTGGGAGGCCGCTGACCATGAAGTCTTCACTGCCAATTGGAAGCGCCCTGACTGGAACGAATACATTGGTGGTTTCCGCAATCGGGACGATGTTTGGAACTTGATGTGCGAGGCCAATGGCTCTTGGTCGCTGCAAGGCTTCGGTTTCATGGCCGTGACGCTGAAGGAAACCGGTGAGTTGATCGGTATGGGCGGCCCGATATGTCCCGGTGGCTGGCCGGAGCCAGAAATCGGATGGTCGATCTTTCCCAATCATCAGGGGCAGGGCTTCGCTACCGAGATGGCGACGGCCGCATTGCGTTTTGTCTATGGCGAACTGGGGTGGACAACAGCGATCAGTTTGATCGATGCGCGCAATGGCCCGTCCATGCGGGTGGCCACAAAATTGGGCGCGTCGCTGGAGCGTCACTCTGTGCCGGTCACCCAGTTTGTCGCTGACATCTGGCGGCACCTGCCTCCGGAACAATTCTTCAAGCTGCATGGAAAGGCCAGCTCATGACACTTCCCAAGGCTCGCACTCCGCAAGAGCAGCTTTCTGAGTTTCGTGCGTCCATCGATAATTTTGATGCGGCGCTGATCCATATTCTGGCCGAGCGGTTCCGCATCACCAAGGCGGTAGGCGAACTGAAGGCGGCCAATGATTTTCCCCCGTCCGATCCGGCCCGGGAGAAAGACCAGATCGACCGGTTGAGATCGCTTGCGGAAAGCTCGCAGCTCGACCCCGATTTCGCTGAGAAATTTCTGGAGTTCGTGATCCGTGAAGTGATTCAGCACCACAAAAAAGCGGCCGATCATGCCGACACCAATATCGTCGATTGATCGTCTGCTCCCACTGAAATCAGCAAGCCAAACATAAGGAAAAACCCATGGCCCTGAAAATTCGTCTCGCCCGTGGCGGCTCCAAGAAGCGCCCCTATTACCGCATCGTCGTGGCCGACGCCCGCGCGCCCCGCGACGGTCGCTTTCTTGAGAAGCTCGGTTCGTACAACCCGCTCCTGCCGAAGGACAATGAGAACCGCGTTCAGATCGACGCCGAGAAAGCCAAAGAGTGGATGGCCAAAGGCGCCCAGCCCACCGATCGCGTCGCCCGTTTCCTCGATGAAGCCGGTGTTCTGAAGCGCGAAGCCAAGAACAACCCGAAAAAAGCTCTGCCCGGCGAGAAGGCTCAGGAGCGCATCGAAGAGAAGAAGCAGAAGGAAGAGGAAGCCGCCGAGGCTGCCCGCCAGGCTGAAGAAGATGCGAAGGCTGCCGCCGAAGCACCAGCTGAAGAGGCCCCGGCCGAAGAAGCCGCTTCTGAAGAAGAGTAAAGGCCTTCACTCCATCAATGGTTTGATTTTTGCCGTCCGTGTTCAGCGGGCGGCAATTTTTTTGCGTTACGCCAGCGCTATGGGCACTCCCGCAGCAGAAGAAACGAACCGGTCAGGCAGCAGCAACCGGCTTTTGATGGCCTGGGCCATTGGTGTTGGATATGTGCGCGGCCCCTTCAAGAAGTATGGGAACTTTGCCTGTATCGCCTTTGCGGCCTGCGTGGCTGCGCTCACGGCCAACCTGTCGAGCACTGTCATTGCATTTTGCGTAGCTTATTGGCTTGCAGTCTGCGATTGAGAGTGCGTGAGCACAAAAGAGACATCCCGGCCAAACGAACAAGTTGTGGTTGCCCGTGTCGGCGCGCCACACGGAGTGCGTGGTGACGTGCGCGTTCAGCCCTTCACAGCGGACCCTCTTGCGTTGGCTGACTATTCGCCGCTTCTGGTCGCAAAGGCCGCCAAGGGCCTGCCTCAACAGCTCACCATCAGTTCGGCCAGGCGTTCCAAGACCGTTCTCGTGGTCCGTTTTGCCGAAGTTGCAACGCGAGAAATGGCTGAGGCCCTCAAGGGTTGTGAACTGTCTGTGCCTAGGGCTCGGCTAGATGATGCCGACCTGGAGGAGGATGAGTTCTTTGTTGCCGATCTTGTTGGCCTGACCGCCTATGATCCGGCGGGGGGGCAAATGGGCAAAGTCGTCGCTGTGGAAAATTACGGCGCTGGCGACATTCTGGAAATTCAGCCGCTCAAGGGTCCGCGTTTCATGGTGGCTTTCACGGAACAGAATGTGCCTGAGCTGGCTATCGAGCAGGGTCGTTTGACGATTGATGCGCCCGAAACTGTTGAGGCGAAGGAAGGCGCATGAGTTTCCGCGCCTCCATCATCACGCTCTACCCGGACATGTTCCCAGGTCATCTTGGGCAGTCCCTCGCCGGTCGCGCGCTGGAGCGCGGCGATTGGCAGTGTGAGGCCGTTGATCTGCGAACCTTCGGTCGCGGCAAGCACTGCGCGGTGGACGATACACCCGCCGGCGGTGGCGCAGGCATGGTGCTGCGCCCGGATGTGCTTGGCGAGGCGATTGATGCGACTTGCCCAAGCGAAGACAATCGACCCCGCTTGCTGATGAGCCCACGGGGCACACCGCTCAACCAGACCATGGTTCGGGATCTCGCGACTGAGCCCGGCGCGGTCATTGTCTGTGGGCGGTTTGAGGGGGTGGACCAGCGGGTGATCGACGCTCGGGCGCTGCAAGAGGTGTCTGTCGGCGACTATATTTTGTCGGGGGGCGAGCCGGCGGCGTTTGTCCTGCTCGATGCCATCGTGCGGCTTCTGCCCGGTGTGATGGGCAATGCTGAAAGCGGCGCGTTTGAAAGCTTCGAGAACGGCCTTCTGGAGCACCCTCATTACACACGGCCGGTGGAGTGGGAGGAGCGCTCGATCCCTCCAATACTGGCCTCCGGCAATCACGCGGCCATCGACGCCTGGCGGCGCGAACAGTCCCATGCGCTGACCGCCGAGCGGCGGCCCGATCTGCTGGACGATGAGGTTGAGGCCAGTTAGGCGCCGCCGCTAGACAGTTCGGGCTGGCTGTTGTATGTGCCGCGCAGCTTTCCACAAGGAAACGTGACGACGTATCGACCCGGTGTCTGGTTTGTTCAGATGCCTGCCGAGGCCCCCGTGCTTTTGTTTGGTTCGGGCAGTCGGCTGAGCGGTCGCTCTGGTTTTCGAAACAAGAAGAGAAAAGCAAATGAATATCATCGAGCAGCTTGATGCCGAGCAAATGGCCGCGATCCAGGAGAAGCGTCAGCTTCCACCGTTCGAGCCCGGCGATACCGTGCGCGTTCAGGTCCGTGTGACTGAAGGCAGCCGCACCCGACTGCAGGCCTATGAGGGTGTCTGCATCGCCCGTGCCGGTTCCGGCATCAATGAGAATTTCACTGTCCGCAAAATCTCCTATGGCGAAGGCGTTGAGCGTGTGTTTCCGCTTTATTCCAGCCTGGTCGAGAATGTGGAAGTCGTGCGCCGCGGTAAGGTTCGCCGCGCCAAGCTTTACTATCTGCGTGGCCGCCGCGGTAAGTCCGCCCGTATCGTCGAGAACTCCTCGGTGCGTGCACGCAAGCTCAATGACGAGCAGCGTCGCCAGGTGGCCGAAGAGAAAGCCCGTATGGAAGCCGAGCGCGTTGCCGCCGCTGAGGCTCTGGCCGCTGAAAAGGCCGCAGAAGCCGCTGCCGCTGAGGGCAATGCAGCCGAGTAGGCTCGACTTCAGAATTGATCTGAATGCAGAAAGGCCGCGGAGCGAAAGCTTCGCGGCCTTTCCCATGAGGCGACTGGACCGGCTGGGTGACCGGTTGGGCAGGGGGCTTGCCGCCTCAATCCTTTCACTCACGCTGTCAGGCCAGATGGCCCTTCGCTGCGTGGGCGCGGCGCTTTCGCGCCGATCAGCAATTCGCCTCCAAGGGAGGGCTGCCGAGAATTTGGTCGTCTGTCAGAACCTGAATTTGATCCCCGCTTCAAATGAGCTGGATCGCAACTCATCGGTCCCGGTGGGCACCGTGCGGTCCTCCAGATCGGTGTACGTGTACTCACCAACGAAGGTGAGCGTGTCGTTGAGCGCGAATTCGGCGCCCGCTCCGAGTGTAAAGCCCGGTGTCAGGCGGGTTGTCGTGCCGCCAGTGGCGGTCGTGCCTCGCACGCTGCCCAGCGCGCCGCCAGCCTCACCAAACAGGAGCACCCGTTCGGTGGGCAGAAAGCCCAGACGCCCGGTGATCGTTCCGAGCGCAGGCATGTCGGTCAGTGGGCTTGTATCGCCACGAAGGGCGATATCAGCTTCCACGCCAGCAACAATGCGATCGGTCGGATTGAAGTCATAGCCAGCCTCGAGCGCGCCGCTGAAAGCCGTGTTCCCGTTTGCCAGAGCCGCGCCAGCTCGAACGCCTACATAGGGACCAGACCAGGAATAGAGCACTTCCGACGGGATGTTGAACGCTTCCGCGCCACTTTGGACGGCGGGGGGATTGGCAGGCGCGAGTTCCGCGTCCGGTATGTCGGCCGAGTAGATGCGAGGCTTGGTGAGGGCATTGTCCAACGGTGTCCCGGGGGCGCTGTCGGCCTGCCCAATGCGCTCGGCACCGACGGCACGATTGTTCGTTTCCTGCGCCGTTGATGCAGTTGTTGAAACGCCGAGGACGGCCAGTGTCAGGAGCCCGGTCCCGACAGTCCGCATCCATGTCTTCTGTTCACCCATCAATCTGCCCAACGAGCCTTTGCAAAACGGCTGAGCCGTTTCTGTCCTAATGGCGAACACCGCAAGGCGTTCCGCCGTCAGAGAGTTGGGAGGCAATCAGGGTCGAAAAGTGGCCGTCAGATAAAACAGTGTAACAGGCGATGTGGAGGTTTCATGCGCCCGTTTACCAGCTGTTAACCATGTTCAGCCGGGCCACCGCGGCCAGTGGTCCGGCAACTCCGACTGAACATCAAGCCGACGGCAATGGGAGTGACCCGCCATCGGAAGACAATTTCTTAGCCCAAGCCCTTGTCGTGACGGCTGTTGGCTTGGCCGAACCATTCGCCAACATTGTGCAGCATGGCGTAGAAAGCTGCACTGCGCTCCTGGCGTGCCTTGCGGTTCAGATTGTGCAGATCGGACAGGCTCGGTGTCTGATGGGATTTGCTGTTGGTCATTGCTTCTCTCCGGGCTTGGCTTGTGCCGTTTCAGCTACGGTTGAGATATGCTTGTTCTGAAATGATCAAAAACTGGACTTTCTAAGCTTTCAGATTAGATTATCTCATCTATGACTGATTCAGCACGCCCTCAAACCCACACGCCCATGCCACCGCTCAATGCCTTGAGGGCTTTTGAAGCTGTTGCACGGCGGCTTTCGTTCAAACGTGCCGCCCAGGAGATGAACGTGACGCCTGCCGCGCTGAGCCATCAGGTGAAGGGGCTGGAGGCCTTTCTGGAGCGGCAGCTGCTTGTGCGTGGCAACCGCTCCATCTCGCTCACCAATGACGGCCGGACCCTGTTAGCAGGCCTGACTGACGCCTTCGGGCGAATCGAAAAGTCGGTTGCTGCTCTGCGCCCAAGGCAAGTGACGAATGTTCTGGTCGTTTCGTCCGGACCCGCTTTTGCCGCCAAATGGCTGGCGCCGCGCCTTGCCGATTTGATGGCGGCCCTGCCAAGCCTCGACATCCGGATCTCTGCCAGCCTTGGCCTTTCCACGTTTCGGGATGACGGTGTGGACTTTGCCATTCGGTTTGGCCGTGGCAATCACCCGGGTCTGTTTCATCAACGGCTTATGGGGGAGGAACTGCGCCCCGCTGCATCACCAGATTTTCTTGAGAAGCACCCCGTCGCCTGCGTGGCCGATATGGAGAGCTTGCCCTTGGTGCATGATGACAGCCTCAAGCCCTTTGTTGACGAGCCAGAGTGGACTGACTGGTTTGCCGCCCAGGGTTTTGACACGGCGCGGGCGGCCCGGGGTGTCCGGTTCAACCAGGCGGATCACGCTATTGATGCGGCTCTGGCCGGGGCCGGGATGATTCTGGGTCGCCATGCCCTTCTGGACACAGATGTACGGGCAGGCAGATTGGTTTACCTGCCCGTTCCGGCACTTCGGACCGACCTCGCATTCTATGCCGTATGCCCGAAAGGGCATGAGAGCCGGCCCAATGAAGCTGCGTTTCTCAAGTGGCTCGTTGACCAAACCTCCCATTACGACCAGAAGGCGGGCTGATCCACTCATCGAGATTTTCAGCGCCGCACGCCATGGCTCAACCGCCCCTCCTGACCCTTCAAAACATTGCGCTGACCTTCGGGTCGACACCCCTCCTTGAACAGGCGGATCTCACGATCATGCCACGCGTTCGGGTTGCCCTTGTTGGGCGCAACGGGTCGGGAAAGTCGACATTGCTCAAGATCGCCGCCGGGCTGGTGGAGCCGGATGCGGGCGAGCGTTTTCTGCAGCCCGGCACCACAGTCCGCTACATGCCGCAGGAACCGGATATGAGCGGGCATGCGAGCCTGCGGGATTATGTGCTGGCAGGGCTGGGACCCGCCGATGATGCCTATCGTGCGGACTATTTGATGGAGCAGCTGGCGGTGAAGGTGGATGCCGACCCCGCCAAGGTCTCCGGAGGCGAGGCACGCCGCGCTGCCCTTGCGCGCACTCTGGCGCCGGAGCCCGACATCGTGATGCTCGACGAGCCCACCAACCACCTTGATCTGCCAGTGATTGAATGGCTCGAGGCGGAACTTGGCAGCCTGCGCTCGGCGCTGGTCTTCATCAGCCATGACCGCCGGTTTGCCGAGACGCTCAGCCGTCAGACGGTCTGGATCGACCGGGGGCGCTCCCGGACAATGGACAGGAGCTTCGCCCACTTTGAAGGCTGGCGCGACACGCTGCTCGAGGAAGAAGAGTTGGAGCGCCACAAGCTCGACCGCAAAATCGTGCGTGAAGAGCATTGGGTGACCCATGGCGTTTCGGGGCGCCGAAAGCGGAACGTTCGGCGGTTGGCTGAGCTTGCCCAGCTCCGTGAAACCTGCGCCACGGCCCGCAAAGTTCAGGGTGGCGTGCAGATGACGGTGGGAGAGGCCGAGACCTCGGGCAAGATTGCCATCAAAGCCAAGGGTATTTCCAAGGTCTATGGCGAGCGCGACATCGTAAAGCCGCTGGATTTGACGGTGCAACGGGGGGATCGCGTCGGGTTGGTCGGGCCGAACGGCTCTGGCAAGACGACGCTTGTTAGGCTCCTCACAGCCGAGATTGAGCCGGACACGGGCACCGTCAAACACGGCACCAGGCTCGACATGGTGACGCTCGACCAGAAGCGCGAAGCGCTCAATCCGGAATGGACATTGAAGGACGCGCTCACCGATGGCTCGGGCGACATGGTGGAAGTGGCGGGCGTGCAAAAACATGTCATGACTTACATGAAGGAGTTTCTGTTCGCGCCGGAACAGGCCCGCACACCCCTTCACGCTTTGTCAGGCGGGGAGCGCGGGCGCCTTATGCTGGCGCGGGCCCTGCGCCTGCCCTCCAATCTCATGGTGCTCGACGAGCCGACCAACGATCTTGATCTTGAGACGCTGGATCTGCTGCAGGAGATGCTGGCGGACTATTCGGGCACGGTGATCCTGGTCAGTCATGACCGCGATTTTCTGGATCGTGTCTGTACGTCGGTTCTGATGGCGGAAGGGGATGGCCGTTGGATCGAATATGCCGGCGGCTACAGTGATATGGTGGCCCAGCGCGGCAGCGGCGTCGCGGCGCTGGGGGGCGGCGAAGCAAAGGCCGGAAAGCCTGCCTCCAAGCCAAAGGTCGCTGAACCGAAAAAGAGCAGCGCCAAGCTCTCCTTCAAGCAGAAATACGCCCTCGAAAACCTGCCCAGGGAGATTGAGGCGCTGGAAACCACCATCACCAAACTGTCCGCAAAAATGTCAGACCCGGAGTTCTTCAACCGAGACCCGGACGGGTTCGCCAAGGCAACGGAGGAGGTGGCCAAGGCACAAGCGCGAAAGGACGAAGCTGAGGAAGAATGGCTTGAACTGGAGATGTTGCGGGAGGAATTGGAGGGGTAGCCCTCAGCGCGTGGTTAGAGCTGCCAAGGCCTTCATCAGTGCGTCAAGGTCTCGGGCGCTCCGCTCGTTGGTCAAGCGCCCGTCACCGTTAAAGGCACGATGGCTTTCCGCCACCAGGACTTCTGGCCCCGGTAGAACATGAGCCCAGAACGGCGTCAGGTAGAGCCGAAGATGATTTTGGGCGCGTTCTCCGCCAGCGCGGCCCGCAGTCGCTGACAGGATTGCCACGGGTTTGCCGGCCCACAATTGACGGTCAATGCGGCTTGCCCAATCCAAGGCATTCTTCAGAACGCCGGGAGGTGCCTTGTTGTACTCAGGCGTCGAGATGACGATTGCGGCTGCCTCGCGAATCTGGTCCCCCAGCGCCAAGACAGATGGTGGCAGGCCTTCCGCCTCCTCCAGATCTCCGTCGTAGAGAGGCAGGCGCAAGTCCGCCCAGACCGGCTCAAACTCGGCATGTTCTGAGGCCATGCGCGCAGCCTCTGCCAGCAGCGCCCGGTTGGTTGACGCTCGGCGCAGGGACCCGCAGATCAGGAGAAGCTTATTCGCCATATCTTGACCTTCTTTGCTCCGCTGCGTTGCGCCGGTGCCTCGATCAGGCAGCCAGCTTCGCTTCAAACGCCGCTACGATGGCGTCGCCCATCTCTGACGTTGTGACTTGTGTGCAGCCGTCGGCCATAATGTCGCCGGTCCGTTTGCCGCTGTCGAGGACGTCGGCCATGGCCCCCTCCAGCGCGTCGGCTTCGGTGACCATTTCGAACGAGTAGCGCAGGCACATGGCAAAGCTCGCTATCATGGCGATTGGGTTTGCGATGCCCTTGCCCGCAATGTCGGGTGCTGAGCCGTGTACGGGCTCGTAAAGCGCCTTGCGCTTGCCGCTGGTCGCGTCGGGCGCGCCGAGGGATGCTGATGGCAGCATGCCCAGCGAGCCTGTGAGCATCGCTGCGACGTCCGACAGCATGTCGCCGAAGAGGTTGTCGCACACAATCACGTCGAACTGCTTGGGCCAGCGCACCAGCTGCATGCCGCCCGCATCGGCCAGCATGTGGCTCAGCTCAACGTCGGAATAGTTCTTCTCATGGTAGGCGCTGACCACGCGGTTCCACACCACGCCTGACTTCATGACGTTGCGTTTTTCCATCGAGCAGACGCGATTGTCGCGGGTCCGGGCCAGGTCGAAGGCCACACCAGCAATGCGCTCGATTTCGTAGGAATCATAGACCTGAGTGTCGATGCCCCGCAGCTGGCCATTGTCGAGCTCGATGATCTCTTTGGGCTCGCCAAAATAGACCCCGCCGGTGAGTTCGCGCACGATGAGAATGTCGAGGCCTTCCACCACTTCCGGTTTGAGCGAGGAGGAGGCCGCCAGCGCTGGATAGCAGATCGCAGGTCGGAGGTTGGCGAACAGTTCCATATCCTTGCGCAGGCGCAGGAGACCGGCCTCCGGGCGCACTTCATAGGGCACTTCGTCCCACTTCGGCCCTCCGACGGCACCAAACAGCACGGCATCGGCTGCCATGGCCTTGGCCATGTCGTCATCAGAGATGGCTTGGCCATGGGCGTCATAGGCTGCTCCGCCCACATGGCCTTCGTCCGTGGTGAAGTCTGCGCCGCGCTTGTTGAGCACGCCAATGGTCTTGCGCACCTCATCCATGGCCTCGGGGCCAATGCCGTCGCCGGGCAGCAGGAACAGGGACTGGGACATGAAAAACCTCAACAGATGCGCAGAATTGGCGCTTTCCTAAACGCGGCCTTTCCCCTTGTCTATGTTGCGAAGAGTGTCGGTTGGCGTTGATTGCGGAAGAACCATGATGGGCTGACCACACAACTGACGGGGAGAGAGACAGGCCGGCTGCAGGTGACTAACGTCGCTGCCTGACAAGAAGGAGATCGAAGCCATGGACGTTCAACGGGTGGCGGCGTTTAGCCAGGGTAAGGAAGGCGGCAATCCAGCCGGCGTGGTGCTTTTGCGCGAGCCGGCTGACAACGCCGATATGGCCCGCGTGGCTGCGGAGGTGGGCTATTCCGAGACGGCCTTTGCGGTGGCGCAGGACGAGTCCAACAGAAGCTGGCGGGTGCGTTACTTCTCACCGGAATCAGAGGTTCCATTTTGCGGCCACGCCACCATCGCCCTCGGCGCTGTTCTTGGCCAGCACGCCGGTCCCGGCTCCTACGAGCTGGCTCTGAACGAAGCCACCATCAGTGTGGAAACCCACCTTTCAAAGGGCGGTATGGTCGCCACCCTCACATCGCCACCGACCCAGAGCCGTGCCATTGCAGAAGACGAGAAGTCCGATGTTCTGCAGCTTCTTGGGCTGACAGAGGCCGATCTGGACGATCGCTTGGCCCCGGCTCGCATTCATGGCGGTGCCGATCACATCATGCTGCCCATTGCTGATCGTGAGCGTCTTGCACAAATGGGCTATGATTTGGATCGGGGCCGCGAGATCATGCGCAGACACGGCATCGTCACCGTGATGCTTGTGTTTGTGGCGGCGGACCAGTTGTTCCATGTGCGCAACGCTTTTGCGTCCGGTGGAGTGCTGGAGGATCCAGCGACCGGGGCGGCGGCTGCGGCCTTTGCTGGCTATCTCAGGGATTGCGGCTGGCCGCATGGCGGGCAGTTTGACATTCGTCAGGGCGAGGACATGGGTCAGCCTTCGCTGATCCATGTTGAACTCACGGACGTTGCCGGTGCACCCGTGAAGGTATCAGGCAGTGTGCGGCCCATCGCGTAGCCGACCACCCGGACGGCGGCTCAACAGGTTTGGCTGACTGTTTGCACTCTCGGGTGATCGAGCTTGTTCAAGGGTTCGATTTTCACCTGTGTCCAACCCGCGTTGAGAAAGCCCAACTGGCTCGCTGCGACCTTCGTCACATCAATGATACGGCCCTTGGTGAAGGGCCCGCGATCATTGATGCGCAGAACCACCGCCTTGCCGTTGCGCTGGTTGGTAACGCGCACCTTGGTGCCAAACGGCAAGGTGCGGTGAGCGGCTGTCATAGTGTTGAGGCTTGCCCGCTCACCCGATGCTGTGAGCGAAGTCATGGCGTACCATGACGCCTTTCCGCAGCTGGCCGGTGCAGCATCGCTGGACGCTATGGCAGCGGTCATGAACAGGGCAAAACCCAGCAGGATTGCGGCGGCGGTTTTCATGGCATCCATCCCCTCGATGCGATTTGATTTCGCTGCCAGATGAGCCGGGTGCATGGCGCAAGTGAGGACGGTGTGTGACCATTGAAAGGCAAAGCCGGGGCGGTCCTTGCCTCAATGGTTAGCCAGCCATGAACAGGCCGTGCTAGGCTTCCAATATCTCGTGCAGGGGGATGGCCATGGACAGACGCCTCGAACTGATTGCCGAAATGACACCGGCCATCTGGATCCATTTATGCACGATTGTGCCAGCGCTGGTGATAGGTGCCTATGTGCTCTGGCGGCGCAAGGGTGATCGGATTCACAAGCTGCTGGGCCGACTTTGGGTGGGGCTTATGGTGGTCGCGGCCATCAGTTCGTTCTGGATCATGGAGATCCGGGACGGTTTCAGCCCGATCCACGCCTTGTCGGCTTATACGCTGTTCTCGGTCACAGCAGGTGTCTGGGTCATACGCACTGGCGACAATCGCGTGCGCGCCATCCGGCTGCATCGCAATTTCATGCAGTCGCTTTATGCGACGGGTATTCTGATCGCAGGAGGCTTCACCTTCT